>PNAR01000002.1 GCA_003169715.1 Acidobacteriaceae bacterium
GTATCGAAGATGTCCTTGATGCCGAACGGCACGCCCCGCAGCGCGCCGCGCCCCCCGCCCTTGTCGCAGGCGCGCGCCGCCGCCAGCGCCGCTTCACGATCCAGGTGGGTCCACGCCCGCACCACCGGCTCGCGCTCCCTGATCCGGTCGAGGCAGCTTTGTACGACGGCCTCGGCGGTCAGCTCGCCGCCGTCGACGAGGCGGGCAAGCGTGGTGGCGGGAAGACGATGCGGTTCGGCATTCGGCATCTCGGACCTCGCACGGTGAGGCGGCTATCTAAGCAGGTTTTTTGAACTGCGCCCACGCTGATTGTTGCAGGATTGGCCACACTGGCTGGCGACTGGCGAAACCCTGCATCGCCATTTCTAACATCTGTAAAACATCTGTAAAATCCCATCGGGCCGACAGCAGTGTCTACCGCGATGGGCAAAATCTGATACGCCTTTACCCCTGCGATCCGCGCGGTTAAAAGGTGGGGCTCGCGCCGGCTGGCGCGATCCAGAAGAAAAAGCGGTCGATGTGATGAATGACGGTGTTGTTGCGCGTCCCTCGTTGCTGAGGTGGGTATTCAAACGCTCGAAGGATACGGTGATCGCCCGCGCCGACCGCGCGCGAGAGGTGCGGCAATGGGACGTGGCGGCACAGCTCTACAGCAAAGCGCTCGACCGCAATCCCCGCAACCCGCCGATTTTGATTCAATATGGCCACGCGTTAAAGGAATCCGGCAATCTGGGGGAAGCGGAGGCGGCATATCGACGGGCACTCAGCTATGACCCAGGGGATGCTGATGCCCACCTCCAGCTTGGGCACGTTCTGAAGCTTCGGGGGAAGACCGAGGAGGCGAAGGCTTCCTACCTGCGTGCGCTGATGTTCGACCGCCTCTCGACCGAGCCGCTGCGGGAATTGGCCGATCTTGGCTGGTTCGAGCCAGGCCATAGGAGCTTGGCTCGCCCGGCGGGCGGTGTCGGCGCATCGCTCGGCCTGGCGCCGACATCCGAATCGATCCTGCTCGCTGCGTCTAAGTTATTCGATGCCGATTATTATCGCGAGCAAAACCCGGACATCGATTTCTCGAAGTCCAACCCGCTGGCTCACTATTTATCGTCGGTCTATAACGAAGGACGCCAATTTCATCCGCTCTTCAACGTCACGCATTACTGTAAAGCCCCAGGCGCCATGGTGCGGAGCAAGAACCCTTTAATTGATTTTATTTCGACGCCGATAGGAGCACGGGCGAACCCGATCCCGATTTTCGATCCTGAACATTATCGCCGTATGCACGGCGATATTAGTAAAAATACCGTCTGCCCATACGAGCATTTTTTGGTATACGGCAGACATGAGCCCCATAGGTCGGTAAACCGGTTATTCTCGCCCGCGTACATCTGGAACCGTCATCCGACCGTCCAATTCAACAACACCACCGCCGTTAACTATTACCTTACGAAGCGAACCAACACCCCGTTATGTTTCATATTTGTTGGCCATGAAGCGTCTCGTACGGGGGCGCCGCTGATACTTCTCCATATCGTTGAATACTTTTCGTCCTGGTCGAATGTCGATAGCTTTGTTATTCTCGATCGGGGCGGCCCGTTGGTCGATGATTATCGAAAATTTGCGCATGTGATTGTTAACGACAGCCCAGATGCCGCGAAAAATGTTTCATACGTACTTGACCGCACCGAAGGCGGCAGAATCGCGGCGATCTGCAATTCTATCGAGTCGCGCCATGTCGGAAAAGAGTTGGCGCTACGCGGCATCCCGGTCGTTATTTTGGCTCACGAAATGCCCGAGTACTACCCACCCGAGGTCCTGGAGGAAATATCGAGGTGGGCAAAGAAGATCATTGTTCCTGCAACATGTTTGCGGGAAAAATTCTGCGAAAACGCCCCCGCGGTTGACCGCAAAATAGGTGTCATGCCTCAGGGGCTATTATCGTGGAATTTCGGCCAAATCGGGCGGGCTCACTCCCGCAGAGCGGTGCTTGGGGAACTTGGGCTCCCGGAGAACGCGGTTATTGTCATTGGATGCGGCACCATGAGCAATCGCAAAGGCTGTGATTGGTTTTCGGGTGTCGGCAGGATCGTACAAAAGGAATTGCCGAAAGAGAATCCGATATATTTTATTTGGATTGGCGGTTCGGACCCAAACGATTCAAGGTCGTTTTGGGCTCAGATGGAAGTCACCAAATGGAATCTGGGAAATCGGATCCAGTTTATCGGCGAGCGTACCAACGTCGAGCAATATTTCGAGGCAGCAGATATTTTCCTTCTGACGTCTCGCGCGGATCCGTTTCCTTGCGTCGTCCACGAAGCAATGGCGGCGCACCTGGCCGTCGTCGTGTTCGAAGGGGCCGGGGGGGCGCCCGAGGCGGTGGCGGAAGGAGCCGGGATCGTGGTTCCCTTCGGCGATATCGAGGGAATGGCCGAAATGGTCATCGAGCTTGCCGGGAATAGCGAGCGGCGCCGACAGCTAGGCGACATCGCGGCGAAGCGGGTGGCTGAGACCTACTCGTTCACCAGGTACGCTGCCGGCTTGATGGGGTTAGTCGCGGCCGAACTGGGCCTCGATAAGCGAGATTACGGAGAGCACCGGCCGTTATCCGCCGAACGATCACGGCCACGGATCATTTTCAGCGCGGGGGATTGGCAGATCAGCGGCGCCAATAGCCTGACGGAGTACCTGGCCAGGCGGCTGATTGAGCTGGGGTACGACACGACGATCCTGTTTACGCGAGGCCGATTCGGCAACCTTGATGAAAGGCGAGTGCCGTCCGTACCCTATGAGTTTCTACAATCGGAAAATGAGTCGCCCGCGGCGATCTGGGAAAGCGTGCAGGCATATCTCAAGGATTGCGCTCCCTGCGTTTTCGTGCCGAATTACGATTATCTGGCGTCGGCGGTGTCTGCTGTACTACCACCGTCTGTCGGCATTGTAGGTATTGCTCATGCAGATGACGTCGAGCATTACGAGCATTGCTATCGTCTAGGCCTATATTGGAACCGAATCGTCGCTGTCTCCGAAGTGATCAGGGATGGCCTAGCCAAGATTAATCCGGTTTTGGGGTCGAAAACGACCGTTGTGCATTCGGGCGTGCCGATATCCCCGCTGCTCGAACGGGATAGGGAGCCGGTGACGACGTCGCGTCCGCTTCGGCTGGTTTATACTGGTCGGTTCACGCAGCGTCAGAAACGCATCTTCGATTACGTGGCGTTGGCTCACCGGCTAGATCAGTCGGGTATATTTTTCCATCTGACGCTTGCCGGCGACGGCGACGAATTCGCTCGGGTGAAAGGCGAACTTTCTTCGTTGATACAACGGGATATCGTAGATCTTCCTGGCCGACTTGATCCCAAGGAAATTCAGGCGCTGCTGAATCGTTCCGATGTGTTTTTGCTGTTATCGGAGTTCGAGGGATTGCCGATTTCCTTGCTGGAAGCAATGGAGCGGGGTTGTGTTCCCGTCGTCTATGACATGAAAAGCGGCCTCTCCGAGGTGCTGGAGGACGGCCGAAATGGCTATATTGTGGAGAGCAAGAGGCTTGATTGCGTCATGGAGAGCGTCGCCAAGATTGCGGCCAGCACTTCGTTACGCCAACAGTTGTCCGAAGCAGCGCGAGACACGATAATCAGCGGCGGCTGGTCCGACGAAACAATGGCGCAGCGTTATCACGCAGTTTTCTCAGAGGTGCTCGCGGAAGTCATGAGCGGGACCTACATCCGGCCCGAGCCACTGACGTATATGTCACCGATAGGCGGTATCATCCCTCCACCGATGATGTTCCAGGGCGGTCGATGCAACGAGTGACTCAGCAGCGCTCGCACCACAGCTGAGTCGGATCTCTCGATGTCCCCGGGCCAACTCCTTACCTCCGGCGAGGAGCTGAACCAAACCCCCACCTCAAATGTCCGCACGGCGATACTCTATATCTATGAACGGTCTGCCAGCATCTTCGGTTTGCCGCGCTTCAACGCTGAGGTCATATCGGATATGATCAAAACGCTCTTTTACTTCGCGATTCCAAACCGTTAATGCCTCACCGTCCCAATCAAGATTCCATTGGTGCAATCCGCTATATTTTTCAAATTCCGCTTCATTCCGCCAGTGCCGAAGCAACATTACCCCGCCCGGGGCAAGCGCTTCGGCCATATTTGTCAATGCCTTCATAGGATCATACATATGGTCAAGACAATTTTTTGCATGAATGAAGTCGAACTGCTGATCCCCAAAAATATCCTTCAGACGCTCAGCATGGCCTGGATACACAGGGTTCGGGGGCATAATATCATACAACTTCAGAATCCAATTATACGCCGGCGCTAAGGGGTCAATCGCCTTATGTTCTATCTGCCACTTGGCACTTCTCGACCCAACTTCGGATATTATTCCGGCACCGATGTCCAAGATTGCGATTGTCGCTCGCGATCTGCCTTGGAATAATCCATCATAAATGAAATCCTTTTCTAGCGGAAAACCACGGACGTAATCTTGGGCCTGGTAATCTGAACCTTGTGTAGCCACGTATCGCCACCAAAATATAATTTCATCCTTAAGGCCCGATTTCCATTTATCGAAATGAGAAGATGGCCATGAGTTAATTTCATTCATGCACATGGTAGCTAAATATTGCGCGGTGTTGTGGACAATTTGGTTTTGCCATTCAAGAAGTTGCATACGGTCCCAGTCCAACTTTATTTTATCTTCCTCCACAACCCGATACCCCAGTTCCTTGGCCGAGTCGACTAAACTTGTTAGATCCATGTGCCCTCCTCCTATCTCATCACGTCCGTAATCTGTACATGGGTGGGTGAAGCAGGCACTGACCGCATCGTTCCGACTTCTCGTACTTGAATTATCACGTGCGCGAAGCAACAATGCGGTCTGAAAGCCCGCATAAATCTTCTCCTCGACATCGATTACCTCAAAGAGAGGAGCAATGCGCTCTACCAACCACGATCGTCGGTAGAAGACGTTGCGATTCACGCCAGTTCCCACGGCAAGACGCGTCCAATTCATCTTGATAAATGTATTGAACTCAGTTTCCTCCTTCATCTTGTCGATGAAGTAATCCCCTTTAAGATCGACCAGGATCTCCACGGTGGTTTCGTCATTGATTGTAATCCAGGCCAGACCATCCGGTCTCAGCACCCGGCGAAGTTCTGAAAACCATGAAAGATAGTTACTGTCTATGTGTGTAAATACCGAACCCGCATAAAGAAAATCGAAGTAGGATCCTGAAAACGGCAAATGCGGTTGCGTGCTCGTCAGGGCATAATGAATATGCGGACCAAAGGTATAGTCTGACCATAGGAGGCGCTTCGCGTCAATGTCTAGCCCCCACACTTCAACCCCCTCCTTTGCGTGGGGGAGGAACCAACGCAATATACGCGAATTTGAACACCCGAACTCAACCAGTCGCCGTATGCTCTGGACCGGCATCCCCCCTCTGTCGAGCGCTTGGCAGATGGCGCGATAATTGTCGTATCCCCCGGAGAGGTGCTGGTCGTCGGTCTCTCCGTAGAGCTTCATCGCGGAGGGCGGACACGGGATCTTTGCCGGATCGTCTGGCTCTTCCGGTTTTGCGAGGAAGATCGTGTCGATCGATTCGACGGC
>PNAR01000071.1 GCA_003169715.1 Acidobacteriaceae bacterium
GCTGGCGTCAGCGCTCTTTGGCTTCGCGGAACTGGCGCTTAAGATCCTCGGATTCGACAAGCTCCTCAGCATTGGTACACGGCTCGGAGTCCGTAATCTTATCGACGTTACGGAGCGCTTCCTGGCTTTCGTCCTGATCGGGCACGGCTTCAAAGGTGCTCTAAGACCGGCCAGATGCAAGATCAAGTCGGCAGTCCTCCTGCCGACGTAATCACAATAACAAGCGAATCCGCTGCCTTCACGCAGCTGGAGACCGCAATGACGCTTTGGTTCAACGCCGGAGATCCGGTATCGATTCACACGCTGGCGGCGGCTGCGCAGGAAGTCTATTCGTGCTTGGCCGGTGACAAAGCCTACCTGAAATCTTTCATACAGGCATCGCTTCCAGAGGCTCACTCCGTGCAGAATTTCTGCAAACATGGTCCCGATAGAAATGGTCCTAAATCGGTTCGACTCGCTACTAGAACGACCGAATTGTTGATGCTGGACTCGGTCATATCCCATGAAGCAATAAACGGTGACGGTACGCATTTAATGGGGGTCTATGTGAAGCGTCTCAAGCAAGAGATTCCATTCCTCGACATCCATTTGCTTAAAGCAGGCACGGAAGTAGGCATCAACGTCGATCATCTCGCGGACCGGAGTCGTTCTGAGTTTCTCAAGGCTTTCCAAGGTAGCGTTCCGTAGCTCGTTTAGAAGCCAAGTGCGTCGATCTGGTAAAGGTCGAGAATTTGACATGCAAAAAGCTTCCTAAACTCGCGCTTTCCATTCTATAAGGCCAATTAGTTGCCTCACGCGTTCCAATCGCTCCCAATGGGTTCCGTATATCATTACATCCTTCTCTTCATCGGTGATTTGTCCGTTATGAATCGCCTGCGCGCATTGCTCAAGTTTTTCACCTTCTGGCCACGGCTCCTTGAATCTATTCAACTCTCCTAGAGTTAAGAAGGGCTCGAAAACACTCTGATGGGCTTTCGTTTGCGCATCCGCCCACCACTCATCCATCTGGTTCAGTTTTTTTGTAGATAGAGCGTCGCCAGAGCGAATGGCTGCTAAGATTTGTTCTCCTTTGTCTCGGTGAACCTTAAAGTCTATAAGGGCCGCGACATCGGCTCTAGATGCGAGCGGCTCGCATTCCAGTCTTTCGCGCGCGGTTACCCAGTTAAGTAGTAAACTAATAAAATACCCAATAAGAAGGGTGGAAATAAAGGCAATTGCTATGTAAACGCGATCAGTCAAAGCCTGATGGCGTAACCAATTATAATACGCTATTGCTGATATTAGACCGGCCGTCCAAAAACATAATCTCGCGACGCGAAAATCGGTGCTATGAGCCTTTGTCATTTGCAGGGCTCCGAAGCCAAGAGCGAGAATTGCCAGGACGATAGTGACGAAGCCTGCCATAACGCCGTTATCCTAATCCTTTCGCAGGGCGAATTGCGCGCGCAATTCTGCCGCACAAAAGGGTTTCTTACGCGACTTTCGAGCTTTCGCCGAAATCGGAACGCGAAGAGGTCCAACGGATTGACCAGATTTATATGTAAGCTGTTGTCTTTCACGTACATCCAATCGGACCCAACACCAGTAGTTGGGTGTTGGGCCTGCTTGGGTATGGTAATTCGTGTTTCATTTATTGTCTGGGCCATAGGCAAGCAGGCCCAAAACCAGTAGTTGGATGTTGCCTCCGATTGGTGATGGAAATTATAAAGCAATTCCGCATCAGGGATTTACGTAGTTTCCACCAGCATTTTCGCACGTGGATTGCTTCAACATGTAGGCATGACAAAACCTCTCCTGGCGATTCCTTCGAGTGTGCGAGTTTCCCATGGCCGTGTTCTTACAGCAAAACCCTCGATTGCATCATCGACGTATGAACGCACGGCTGACTTGCACGCTGCCGTCGTCGAAAAGTGGAACCGTAACTTCGCTTTGAACCTGCGACGGCCAGAAGCGATCCCTGTTTAGGCTCTCTCCTTGCTAAAAAGGAACGCTTATCAGCCTAATCAAGCTTTTCGACGATCTCGACAATCTGATCACGAACGTAAAGGGGCTTTTTCAGAAAACAGTGCCCTGGCACAGAACAAAAGCTTGAATAGGAGACAGGCCGCCAGTAACCAGTGGAGAACAGGAGCAAAACAAATGAAACGAACATTAGCTTTCTTAATTGGAATGATGATCTGCGCTTCGGTTGCGCGCGGCGGAGATGTGAAGATTACAGCTGTGATGACGACCGGTCCGGAGGATGAGCCCACGACGACCTTCACTACAGACACGCCCAAGGTGCTGGCCCTGTATAAAACCAAAGGCGCAGAAAAGGGCGATAAACTACGCGGGGTCTGGATCGCAGACGATGTGGGCGATGCGGCGCCGGCCAACACCAAGATCGACGAAAAAACCCTGACCCTGGAAGGAGACACCGACGACGGAGATTTCTCGTGCACAAAGCCGACCAAAGGTTGGCCCGCGGGGAAATATCACGTGGACATTTACGCAAACGACAAGTTGGCAACGACGGTGAAGTTCACAATTAAGGCCAGCGAAAAGACGGAGAAAAAGTCAGAAGAATCGGCCGATGACGACCAGTATACATTCAAGGTCCACAACGGTAATGTCCAAAGGATCACCAAGCTGCTCGCG
>PNAR01000230.1 GCA_003169715.1 Acidobacteriaceae bacterium
GTTTTTCGTGGCCCCATTCTGCGCTGTTCAAAAGGAGATTTGCGGGCCGAAGTGAAACGGGTGGTCTGGCATGAGGTTGCACACTGGCTTGGCTACGAAACTGAGGAGCAAGTGAAGGCCTTGGGTTTATGAGCCACCACCAACTCGTGACCCGCTACTGGATTCTCGCCATTAGCGCCAACTGCTGTTGTGTGTAATCGGACTTTTGTCCCCAGCTACTTGCCCGCCGTCTGTCCACTTGCGCGGTTGACAAGCTCCTGCAACCTCGCGTCGAGAGATGAATCGGATATCTTTTCAAATTGCAACACCCCCTCGCTGTCAATTGTGAAGGTGCTGGGGACCATTTCTCTATAGCTGGCCGAGGTCGTCCAGACACCAGCGATGGGGTTCTGAACATTTTGCTGGAACTCAACTAAGACGCCAAACGCCTGCGCAATGGGGCCATTGAAGCCGTCCCGGTACTGCAACCCCGGGACATCGTTTTTCTTCAGAAAGGACTGCCAGGCTGCTTCGCTGTTGTCAACGTTGAGGCTTAGGATGACGAAGGGCTGGTTCTGAAACTTCTTTGCGATTTCTCGCAGGTGCGGCAACCCGCGCAGACACTCGTCGCACTTGGTCGCCCAGAAGTAAACCAGGACAACTTTCCCCGCCACTGCTTCGGGCGTGACGCGTTGTCCGTCCACGGTGACCAGCCCAAATTCCGGTGCGAGGTGGGCGCGGGCGAGTTCTGGCTTGCGAATAAACTGCTGAGCGCGCCACCGCTGGAATCCCCCTTCCGGCGCCATCGAGACAAACTTCTCGAATTGGGGTTTCGCCTCGTCATCCCTGCGCAAGTTCGCGAGCGCTTTTCCATCGTCGAATATGGTCTCGGCGAAGTGCGGGTAGAGAGCGATAGCTTTGGCGAATTCGTCGTGAGCACGGGCAAGAAGCTCGTCCTTATGCCTGTCCAGGCCTTCGTTCATAAGACCGAGGCCAAGATAGTGGTGGGCGATCGCCTGCTGCTTTGGGTCCTGTACTTGCATGGCGAGTTCCGACGCGCCATCCTCGACCGCCTTCCAGTCGTGGGTCGCCAGACCCACCTGGATCATCTGCCCTTCGCAGAGCAAACACTTTCCTCCGTCCTGTTTGTCAGCCTCTCGGAAGTAGTAGATCGCTACTCCCGTGGCCCGTTTCTGCAACTCGTCGAGTCCCTGCTGATACGACTTCTGTGCTTTTTTGCTAGTTNNATCCCGTCACAAAACAGCGCATTGGAGGTGTCCCTCGGGGACCCGGAAGAAACGATACCATAGGACTGAAATGTGGATGGCAGAAACAGGCAACACGCCTCGCGGAGGCGGGTGATCCACTTCTTGCGAATGGTCTTTAAGTACATCATGGTCCAAGGAAAACACCGGGCCCTCACCGGAATTTCTAGGGCATCGAACGGATCGTCCTTAAACGCAAAATAAAGTTGGGATAGTTTACGAGAACGAGGCAATTGCATTCATTGATCCCGCTCGATCTTACGAAGCGGACTCCACGCGAAGAACACGAACTTGGGTAACTTTGGAGCGCCGAAAGTGCATGATAGGCTCGTCAAATAAGCAGGAGAATCAGCAACTTGCAAGACAAACGCTTTGTTTGAGATCTCTGCGTTTGAGATTTCTCACCGGGCGGCGTAAACGCCAACGATGCCTAGAATCCCAATATTCAGGATTGGACAACAAGCGGCCGAGGAACTCGAGCCGCCACGTCTCGCAAGCTATACTCCCGCGCTGTCGTTTCATGACCTGCGAATCGGAATTGACAACCTTCGGCACGATGCTTTTTTAAGCCCTAAATTTGTTGAAGATGCCCGTCTGCAAGTCGCACGTCTGATTATCCATTACGGAAACGTTAAGAATCTGTTGGCCGCCGAGACTTCCGAAGAACCTGAAACCCCACGAAATAATCCATTCATCGGCGTCCATACAGCCGCCAAGGTCCGCGCAAAGACGGAGCCGTCGGACTTAAAGCCGCTGCTCATTGACATCCACCTTGCCGCTCTGAATCGTGCGAAGGCCGCCGGAAACATTTCTCTGGACGTACTGGCCCGGGTCGCAATCATAAAATTTCTGCGCGCCGAGTTGAACGCGCAATTTGCGCAGGTATTAGAGCGGTGCCGCGCTACGGTCAAAAGTTACGACGGCATTCGCCAGCAGAAGGCTCTGGAGTATCGTGAACAGGTTGCGGCCTTCCAGGTGGGAAAGAAATTCATTCTCCGCCAGACCGGACAAGAACTTTTCCGCACACTCAGGGAAATCGAAAAAGAAACCATTGCCCGGACGCGCCGTTCGCTGTTTGGGAACCAGACCTACGCGGAATACCGCCTGTTTTTAACTCCATTAATTTTCAGCGAAGACGGCCGCGACATCTACCTCAACGCCGAGCACTATGTGATGATCGGCAATTTCGATCGCGATCCGGATCGCTTTTGGAATAGTCGCCGCATGGCTTGCGACTTGCTCCAGTTAATCGGACTCGGACCGGAAGCCAGTGATGACGTTGTGTTGGAGAGCTGGCTGAATGTCCCAGAAAATGCCGAAGTCCTCGTCGGATCGGGAATTCCCGACGATTCTACTCCCGAGGGAGAATCTCAAAAGGTCCGCCTGATGGCCTGGCGCGAACTGCTCGAACGCGAGCAGGCAATGGACCATGTGATCGCGTCTTATGAGGTAGTGCCGCTCCTCAATGAATATTCCCCTACCATCAACGCTCAGCAGTTAAAGAACGCCCTGATTTCAAAAGACGAGAGAGGCAGAGTCGAGAAACTTATTGCCGAGCACGGCAAACTCTCCGCGGGCACTTTCTCCGCGGCGTTGGCTCGAGTGGCGAATTGCAAGGGCGATGAACAGGCCAAAATCGCGAGCCGGTTCCTGCGGGACTTCTTCCGCCACCATCGTGACGTTCGGCGGCTAGAGGTTCTCAATGATGCTCTGAATCAGGTGAACATTCTCTCCAGCGAAAAGATGCGTGATCTTTCCGCTATGAATGGCACCCTGTATGAATACCTGTTGCAGCACGAACAAAAACCCGCCGAAGATCGCGTGCTGCGCCACGTTGTCGTGAAAGCTGACGTTCGCGATTCGTCGCTGCTTACCAAATCTTTGTTAGCGCGGCAAATGAATCCTGCTTCGTACTTCAGCCTGAATTTTTACGATCCGGTCAACAAGCTGTTAGGCAAATATGGCGCCGCCAAAGTGTTCCTCGAAGGCGACGCCATCATTCTTGCACTCCTGGAGCGCGAGGCCGAACCCGAACTGGCCGTGAGTAAGGCATGCGTGCTGGCGCGCGAGATGCTTGAAATTGTGAGCGGTTACAACCAACTATTGGAGCGCGCTGGTCTCCCCACTCTTGAACTCGGCCTTGGTATTTCCTATCAGAACTCGGCGCCAGTGTATCTCGCCGATGGCGCGCAGCAGATTATGATTTCCGACGCGCTCAACGAGAGTGACCGCCTTTCATCCTGCGATAAGCGGATTCGGAAAGCTATGCAGACGGTCACAGTCCCCTTCAACGTCTATGCATTTCAAACGGTCAGCGAAAACAACGACGGAGAAAATCCCGACGAATTCCTCCTGAAATATAATCTCGGGGGCATTCGTATTAGCGAAGCTGCTTTCAAGAGGCTGGGACAGGAAATCTCGCTCGAACCCGTGAGTACTGCTTTCCCACGACTATGGAATGTCGAAGAGCTTAAGCTCCATAGTGGACTGGTTCCCCTGGGTAGCGGGATTTTTCGCAAGGTTGTCATTCGATCCAGCCGAATCCCGATTATTGATGCGCGGACTTTTACTTGGAAAGGCTGGACCGACCGCTGGTGTTATGAAATGTGTTCGAATCCCGCCATATACACCGAGATTGAAGCCAAGGCAGTAGCAGGCAAGTAGCTTTTGGACGAATCCTAAGAAACTGAAAAGTGGGAAATTATTGGCCCGCGCGAATGGGCGAGATCAGAAGCCGGCCAACCGCCTTCTTCTTTGTATCCTGCCTGTCATGCTGGTAAGAAAGGTCGAGAGACCCCTCAACCGTCGCCGAAGCATCCACTAGTGTTGCCGCAAGCGCACGAAACGCCCGGCTGATGTCCTGATTATCCTGAAACGTCACCGGTACTCCCTTATCAATAGCCGGAGATACCATTTGATAATTGTTGGGCAGCTTCCAAAGCAGTTTGCAGTTTGTAGCTTTTTCGACATCTTCATCGTTGAAGCCGGGAATTTTCTTGTAACGGTTAAGAACCAGGCGGACCCGGTCGCGCCCCGCGCCTTCTTCCAGAAACGTGCGGATACGGTTCGCACTCCAAAGAGAGACCACATCTGCCTGTGCAACCATCAATACCGCATTTGATAAATCGCAGAGAAAACGTTCGGTTTGATCTTTGCGTCCCGAGCAGTCAACGATCACGTATTTGAAATGAGTCACAAGAAGGTCGAATAGGCGGGCGAGTTCAGCGGCCGTCGGCGAAAGTGAAGTCGGTTGCTGAGGGCCCGCGAGTAATTGCAGACCACCCTTACAGGCCGTCATCAGCCCATCGAGCAGCGAAGAATCTAACCGGTGCAAATTCTGCAAAGCGTCAATGACGCCGAACGTTGGCCGCACATTTAAGTGAAGAGAAGCATGGCCAAGCGAAGCAAAATCCACCAGAAGCACTCCGCCCTGAGTCTCCTGAAGCGCAATCGCAGTATTCACCGCCACCGTGGTTGCGCCCGCTCCACCCTTCGCGTTGGTGACCACAAACACCCGCGCTCGTCCGGCAGACGTTCGTGTCTTGCTGCGGGAAGAAGTAAAGCGGTCGAAAGCCTCAACCACAGCTTCGGAACTCGCATTCCGCTCGAGATATTCACGGGCGCCGGCACGCATCGCGGCAACGATCGTGCCAGGGTCGTTCATCGAGCCCACAGCAAAAATCGCCACATCGGTGGTGTTGGCGTGGATCAGTTCAATGACATCAATGGCGCGTTGTACGTGGCCCGGATCAATATCCACCACCACTACTTCCGTACGAACGTCCTGAAGCTGTCGCAAAATAGGATCGGTTGCGCTGGTAGGGAAGCCCACGTGGCTGAAGACGTTCCGCCCACTTTGAGTGCTCTCGACGCGATGTTGCAGAGAGGCCTGCCGTTCTTTATCTTCCGTCAAAAACGTAACTGCTAGGCCTTGCATTCGGAGAGCCTCATCGTGATCGCCACTAAATGAATGGTATGAAGGGAGGGCATCAATGCCAAGTGACTTTTGTAATCACAAACCAGACAAATACCCCCTTGACTCATAATCCTCATCGAAAAGTTATGAAGTGATTGGACAGCTACAGCACCGGGCGGGGTTCCCGGAGCGAAGCACCGTCCTGGAGACCCCATTCTATGCAAAAGTGGTCAGCTTGGAAAGCCCGCTAAGTGAAAGTCTGACGCTGTACGCGAATCGAGAGTGCATCCACGCGACTCAACTCCCTGCGAGTACGCCAACAACCACCTCCGGAGGAGCGGCATATCTTAGCCCCGGACGTAAGTCCGGGGTAAAAGTGCACAAGGACTACGCGCCCAAAGGGCGCAATGGGAGTTCTCACCCCAGCGTTATCGGTCCCCCGAAGATCTCGCGTGTACGTGCAGGATCGGCAGCAACAGCAAATCCCATACAATGACGCGACTTCTGGCAATTGTGGGTTAGCATCATAGCAGTGCAATGAATGTGAGCTCGTCAGACACCCCAAAAATCATCAAGGACGACGCACCTGATTCCAGTCTCCCAGGCGGCAGCGCTCTTTCCGCAACGTTCCGCGCTCTACGTCATCGCAATTTTCAATTGTTTTTCGGCGGACAGCTCATCTCACTAACCGGAACGTGGATGCAGAGTATCGCCGAAGCATGGCTTGTATACCGCCTTACGGGATCATCTTTGCTTCTGGGCTTGGTCGGATTCTCCAGTCAGATTCCAGTATTCCTCGTAGCCCCCATCGGGGGCATCGTCGCCGACCGTCTCAACCGCCAGCGCGTGGTAATAGGAACCCAACTGGCGTCCATGAGCCTGGCTTTAATTTTCTCTGTCTTGACCCTGACCCATGTCATTCAAGTCTGGCATATTTTCGTCCTGGCAGCGTTGCTGGGAGTTGTGAACGCCTTCGACATTCCCGCGCGTCAATCCTTCCTCGTGGACATGGTAGGCAAAGAAGACTTGATGAACGCCATCGCGCTGAACTCATCCATGTTCAACGGGGCGCGAATCATCGGCCCGGCAATCGCGGGAATTCTGATCGCGAAAATTGGCGAGGGCTGGTGTTTTTTTGGTAACGGCATCAGTTATGTCGCGGTCATCACCGGGCTTCTCCTAATGCGGCTGGAACGCTCGGTATATCGCCCTGCGACCGGTTCACCTTGGGCAAACATAATTGAAGGATTTCGTTTTGCAAAGGAGACCTCGCCAATCCGCGCCCTGCTTCTCCTACTGGGACTGGTCAGTCTGGTCTCAATGCCCTACACAATCCTTATGCCCATATTCGCCGATAGGGTGCTTCACGGCGGCGCTCGCGGTCTCGGAATCTTAATGGGTGCAACTGGAGTCGGCGCACTGCTCGGCGCATTGACTCTGGCTACCCGCACCGGCGTGCGCGGCCTCGGACGCTGGGTCGCATTTTCCTGCGGCGGTTTCGGAGTAACGCTGGCCCTGTTTTCATTTTCGCGCAATTTTTTCCTGTCCACGGTCCTGCTGGTTCCCGTCGGCTTCTGCATGATGCTGCAAATGTCGTCCTCGAACACATTGATTCAAGCCATGGTCCCAGATCAATTGCGCGGCAGGGTGATGGCCCTATATTCCATGATGTTCATGGGAATGGCTCCGTTTGGAGCACTGTTGGGCGGCGCCTTAGCCGATCGCATCGGAGCCCCGCATACTATTGCGATGGGATCGGTCGCATGCGTGGGCGGCGCAGTGCTTTTTGGAATCAACCTGCCAAAAATCCGCGTCGAAGCCCGCCGCNNCGTCAGTAGAGATGACCGCAAGAGTAGTAGAAGATTGAGTACGAAAGACGAGGGGATCGTCCAAGCTGCGGGTATTTGAATGTGTAAGGATGGAAATCGGGGTGCCCCATTTCTCGCCGTCTTTGCGAGAAGTGGGAGAGAGTCTGCCCTCACTGCTTCGCTTAGGCGGGGTTCTTTCCTGACATTTGTCAGCCTTACGCCGTGACGTTCCACACTGGTGGAATTTCCTCGTTTGCCGCAATCTAGTAATCAGCATTGGTGAGGTGGCTTGCGAATACGCCAATCTCGAAAATCATTTATCAGGAGGAAACTATGCGTGTCTCTCGTTGGATGGTGACGCTGTTTTTTGCCCTTGTGTTACCCGCAGTTCTGTTTGCTGCGGACCTCACCGGAAAATGGTCCGGACCCATGCAAGACGGTCAAGCCGTCTTCACTCTTAAGTCTGACGGTAACGCGATCACTGGAACTATGTTGGGAATTGACGGTAAAGAGTATCCCATCGTTGATAGCAAACTTGACGGTGACAACATTTCATTTACCGTGAACTCGCAATGGCAAGGAAGTCCGGTCAAATTATTTGTGAANNCAGATGAAACTAAACATAGCCGCCGACAACGGCTACTGGAGCACAGATGCCACAGTAAAGAGGGAACCGAAAAAATAACAAGAATCACCTAGGGCCCGCCCTCCGCGTCCAAGCGGGCGGGATTCCGCCAGATCGGCAAACCCACGTAAGGGTCCGTATGGCTGAAAGCCACGCCCTGACACAACGCAAAAAAAATGAGACGAAGGCCCGCCCGAGAATCTCGCTATCGAATCCCATCCAGCACCGCACT
>PNAR01000363.1 GCA_003169715.1 Acidobacteriaceae bacterium
GCTTGATGCCGGCGCTGACGACTATCTGACAAAACCATTCGCGCTTGATGAACTCCAGGCTCGTGTCCGTGCCATAACCCGGCGTGGAGGGAACAAAAAGCTACAATGCGCGGACTTGGAGTTCGACCGGCAACGGGGAGTTGTATCACGAGCGGGCCAACCAATATCGCTGACCACCAAGGAATTGGCGTTGCTGGAATTACTGATGGTTCGCTCTCCTGAACCGGTGGGCCGCACGGTCATCGTCGAGAACGTATGGTCATATGGCTTTGATACGGAAACTAACCTGGTCGAGGTCTACATTAATCGGCTCCGCCAAAAAATCGATCAACAGCATCGACAGAAACTCATCCATACAGTGCGGGGCGTAGGCTACCGCTTGGGTTTGGCGGGGTGAACCGACTCATGTGCATCACTAACCATTTTTCCGAGTTGCTCAAGAACACACAAAGGTTGGCGCTGGCCATCGTGCTGGGAGTTTGTGGTGTTGCTTCCTCTCCCGCACAGCAGCAACCGCCAAAGTATGAAGTGGACGCTAGTTGGCCCAAGGCTCTCCCCGACCTTTGGGTCACTGGCGGCATTGGCGGCGTCTGCGTTGACGCTCGGGACCATGTGTTTGTCCTCAACCGGCATGATCTGACCGATAACGAACTAGACGCCGCTCGCCAAGCGCCGCCTGTAATAGAGTTCGACTCCGAAGGAAATCTGGTGAATTCCTTTGGGGATCCGGAAATCGTTCCAAATGTCCTGCATGGTTGCAGTTTTGACCGCGACAATAACGTTTGGATGGCAGGCGGCCGAGACGGCATTGTTCAGAAATATACCCATGACGGAAGCAAGCTCTTGTTGCAGATCGGAAAGAGAGGAGTCGTTGACTCTTCGGATGGCACACTTAAGGGCAAGCCTCTGAATTCAAGTCGCACGTCATTTTTCGAATCTGCGGGGATCGCTGTCGACCCCGACAATGGTGACATCTACGTTGCCGACGGTGAAGGTCAAGACAGTAATCATCGCGTCGTCGTTTTCGATCGCAACGGTCAGTTTCTGCGCCAGTGGGAACCCCATCGCGATGAGAACGAGGTCGGCGAAATGTTTGTGCCGATAGTCCATTGCATAGCCATGAGCAACGAGGGCCTCGTATATGTGTGCGACCGGCGGGCTCGACGGTTGCAGGTGTTCGACAAGCAGGGGCATTTTCAAAAAAACATTCCGATTACCTTCGAACCTCAAACTCACTATCCCGCCAGTCCAGAGCACAAGCCTGGGGCATCAGGCACCGCGGTGTGGGTGGCGTTCTCGTCCGATCCGTCGCAACGTTTTATGTACGTGACAAATCAAGACAACGAGCGAATCGAAATTATCGACCGTGCCAGGGGACAGATTTTGTCGAATTTCGGGCGCGCCGGCCACCAACTTGGCGAATTTACCTACGCGCATTTCGTGGCGGTTGACAGCAAGGGCAGCGTGTATGTGGGCGAGATAAACGGCAGGAGAGTGCAGAAATTTAAGATCGCCGATCACTAAACGAATCCGTTGTAATCTGCGACTGAGCAGCGGTTTCACGGCAAGAGTCTTGGGGAGCATTTCACAGAGAGGCGCAGGCTTGTTATGCCATTTGACTCGACATCACACACCGGGAATATTTCCGAGTCCACCACGGGGCAACTCAGCGGCGTCAGAGTGTTGGAATTCGGCAGCTTCCTCGCCGGGCCCTTCATGGCCAGGCTCCTGGCTGATTTTGGCGCCGAAGTTATCAAGGTAGAGCCGCCGAATGGCGGAGATCAGAATCGAACCTGGGGCATTCGAGCAGGCGAAACGTCCTACTCCTGGTTCGTGCAAGCCCGAAACAAGAAATGTATTACGTGTGATCTTCACCTTCCGAAAGGGCAGGAACTCGCCCGCCGTCTCGCTGCGCAGAGCGACATTGTGCTGGAGAATTTTCGGCCCGGAAAAATGGCGGCGTGGGGCCTCGGCTACCAGATTCTGCGCGAGCTAAATCCAAAAGTTGTGATGGTGCACATCTCCGGCTTCGGCCAGACAGGCCCTTATAAGGATCGGGCAGGCTTTGGCTCTGTCGGCGAAGCCATGGGAGGAGTTCGCTATCTGACCTGCGAACCGGGCAGGCAACCCATTCGCACCGGAATTGCCTTGGGTGATTCAGTGGCCGGACTCTACGCTTCTTTTGCGGCCATGATTGCCTTGCGGCGCGCCGAACAAACAGGACAAGGGCAAGAAATAGATGTGGCGATAACTGAAGCGGTCTTGAGTCTTATGGATGCAATCATTCTGGAATATAGTGGCACCGGCCAGATTCGCCAACCGCGAGGCGGAAAGCTAGGAGGTGGCGTTCCAAGCAACATATATCCGAGCGCGGACGGGCACCTGATTGTGATCGGCGGAAATTCCGATTCAATTTTTCGACGCCTAATGAAGGTGATGGGCCGCCCCGAACTTGCGGACGACCCACGGTATCGCACGAATGTGGAGCGTTTAAAGCACGAGAACGAACTTGATGAACTGATCAGCGACTGGACGCGCAGAAACTCCGCTGAAAAGATTATGACCGACCTGAACGACAATGGCGTACCGGCAGGTCCGATCTACAATTCTGCAGACATCGTCAAGGATCCTCACTTTCTGGCGCGCGAAGCGCTGGTGGATGTTTTCATCCCTGAGGCCGGCCGAAAACTGGCAATGCAGGGAATCGTGCCGAAATTTTCTTCGTCACCCGGGAAGATCCGATGGGCAGGACCAGCGCTGGGAGCGCACAACAGCGAAACCTACCAGGGTCTTCTTGGACTTGAACAGAACGAGATGGAGGCATTGCGGGAAGAGGGAGTGATTTAGAGTCTGCTCATGAGCCAACAATTTGTTGAAGTGATCGACGTGGCGCCGCGGGACGGCCTTCAGAACGAAGCACAACTTGTATCCAC
>PNAR01000150.1 GCA_003169715.1 Acidobacteriaceae bacterium
AATTTGCGGACCTTCATCCCGAAGCCGGGGCGTTCGGATGCCGAGTTTTGAATCCGGATGGAACCTATCAAAGATCGGCGCGTCCGTTTCCTACGAGTAGCCGATATTTGATTGCGGCATTATGGTTGCGGCCTCTGGGATACTTAGGGGGAGTAACCCTGTCGGACGAATACGAGGGTTGGAAAGGCAACACTGAGCGCGAAGTTGACTGGCAGTCGGGCTGCTGCGTTCTGTTTCGCGGACCTTTGCTTAAACAACTCGAGGGATTCGACGAGCGCTTCTTTTACCACTTCGAAGAAGTGGATTTGTGCCGGAGAGTTTGGGAAGCGGGCTATCGAATCCGCTTCACTCCAAGAGTGAGCATCACTCACCTGGGAGGACAGTCAGTTGGGCGATTCCCAATGCGATTTGCCTTGGAAACAAATCGCAACCGCTATCGTTATTTCTATAAGCACTTTGGCAAGGCGGGCGCAAAACGTTGTCGCAGGATTCTGCTGATTCACTATGGCGTCCGGCGCCTGGGATATGGGCTTATTTATGCGTTCCGGCCATCTCAGGCATTAAAAGACCGTCTCGAGGTATATCGGACGGCGGCGCAATGGAACAAGCAGCTTGATCCACTTGAGTTTGTTGAGCTTGGCACCGAACCCGAAATTGGGCTGATCGCTTCGCCTCGAGCCACATGAAATTTTGATTGCAGCACCCCCAAGGCTGGCAGTACGTGCACGTCAATTAACTAAAAAAATAAGAATAAGAGAGAGGATAACTCAATGCCAAAATCCCTGGTCACCGGAGGGGCGGGATTCATGGGATCCCATGTCGCTGAATGTCTCCTGAAAATGCGGCACGAGGTGGTTGTCATGGACGACCTGAGCGGAGGTTTTCGCGAAAATGTGCCCGCGAAGGCGATCTTCGTCCAAGGATCAGTAATGGACCACAAACTAATTGATCGTCTTTTCGAGCAACATTCTTTTGACTATGTGTATCATCTTGCCGCTTATGCTGCGGAGGGACTAAGCCACTTCATCAAACGGTTTAATTACAACAATAACCTCATTGGCTCCGTGAACCTCGTTAACGCCGCCGTCAATTATGAGGTGAAGTGTTTCGTGTTTACCTCTTCCATTGCCGTGTACGGATCGGGGCAAAGTCCTCTATCGGAGGAAATGATTCCGATTCCCGAAGATTCTTATGGCATTGCCAAGCTGGCCGTAGAGCAGGAATTGAGAGTCACTCATGAGATGTTCGGTTTGGACTACATCGTTTTCCGCCCCCACAATGTCTACGGCGAACGCCAGAATATCGGCGACCGCTATCGGAACGTTGTGGGAATTTTCATGAATCAGGCACTACGAACAGAGCCGATGACTATCTTCGGTGACGGGACCCAGCAGCGCGCCTTTACTCATATTGATGATGTTGCTCCTATCATTGCCTCTTCGGTAGAAGTCCCAGCCGGACGCAACCATGTCTTTAATGTTGGAGCGGACACGCCGCATACGGTCAATGAGCTGGCCAATGTCGTGGCTCAGACAATGAAAGTACCACTGAACATCGCTCATCTCGATCCGCGCAACGAGGTGAAAATTGCCTTTTCAGATCACTCGAAGGCCGAACGCGTATTTGGCGCGCGAAAGAAAACATCCTTGCAAGAAGGCGTAGCTGCAATGGCCGCGTGGGTTCGTGATCATGGTGCCCGCGAGAGCAGTGTTTTTGAGGATATCGAAATAATGAAGAATATGCCGCCGAGTTGGGCGAAGGTGGCTAAGGTGCACGTTTGAGTTCGCAACGCTTCGCCGTATGAGTTTTTGAAAGGAAATAGTAAATTGCAAGCCAGGTACGTAGTCATTAGTGCAGTGCGAGATGAGGAACCGTTCCTGCCATCCACAATTGAATGCATGGCTCATCAAACGATTGTGCCCGCAGAATGGATGATCGTAGACGATGGGTCAACGGACAACACCGGGAACATCATTGATAAATACGCCCTCAAGTATCCATGGATCAGGGGAGTTCATCGCAAGGATCGAGGATTCAGGAAGGCTGGCGGCGGTGTGGTAGAGGCTTTCAATGACGGTTATGAGGGTTTGAAGACGAGCAACTGGAATTTCATAGTCAAACTGGATGGCGATCTATCGTTCGAAGTCGATTATTTCGAGCGCTGCTTTCGCAAATTCTCCGAGGAGCCAAAGCTCGGGGTGGGCGGCGGAGTAATTTGTCACAATGTCAATGGCGTTAAGCAATTCGAACAAGGCCCAGCGTTCCACGTGAGAGGTGCAACCAAAATTTACCGCAAAGCATGCTGGGATGCCATCGGGGGCTTTTGGCCTGCTCCAGGTTGGGACACCATGGACGAAGTGAAAGCCAATATGTTGGGTTGGACTACACGCAGCTTCCCCGACTTACACCTCATGCACCATAGAGCTACAGGTACAGCCGAAGGCATTTGGTCGGGAGTCGTCAAGAATGGACGGGCAAATTACATCTGCGGTTACCATCCCTTGTTTATGGTGGGAAAATGTATTCGACGATTTGCTCTGAAGCCGCGCGTCCTAGGATCCGTGGCGCTAATGTATGGATTTCTTTCGGGGTACGTTAAGCGGATCCCCAAGGTAAATGATCCTTTAGCTATCCAATACCTCCGGCACCAACAGATGAATCGCCTGTTCGGCCGGGAAAGCATTTGGCGCTAGAGCCGCGGCGATCAAAACAAAACTATTGATGCTAATGCGCCTGTTTGTTTCAAGCGCGCACACCCACGGAATGTGAATAAAAATGTGTGGCATTTGCGGCAAACTAAAATTCGATAAGGAGGCCGAAATCCCGGCTGCCTTAGTCAAGGCAATGGCCGACGCCATCGCACATCGAGGACCTGACGACGAAGGGTTCTACGTGTCGGGACAGGTCGGCCTGGGATTCCGCCGGCTTTCGATTATTGATTTGAGCGGAGGTCACCAGCCTTTATCGAACGAGGATGGCACAATCTGGATCGTATTCAATGGAGAGATATACAACTTCCGGGAACTGAGGACATGGCTGACCGCAAAAGGACACATTTTCAAAACCCAGTCCGACACCGAAGTAATTGTGCATTTGTACGAGGAACTTGGCGAGGCATGCGTTGACAAGTTGCGAGGCATGTTTGCTTTTGCCATCTGGGACGCCCGTCAAAAGGCGCTCTTCCTTGCCAGAGATCGCGTTGGCATTAAGCCTCTTTATTATTGGCTGGATGGGAAGTCATTAGTTTTCGGTTCGGAGATCAAAGCGATTCTGGCTGATCCTGAAGTGCGGGCTGAGGTCGCGCCAGAAATGGTGGACAGGTTTTTGACTTTTTATTACATGCCTGGCGAGGAAACGCTATTCTGCGGCATTCGCAAACTGCAGCCGGGGCACTGGATGCTGATCAAGGACGGGAAGGTGCACATCCAGCAGTACTGGAATTTGCATTTCAAACCCTCTTCTGTCCGGTTGCAGCAGGCTGAAGAAGAACTTCTGTCGTTGCTCGAAGAGTCGATGCAATTGCACATGATCAGCGACGTTCCAGTTGGATTTCTTCTGAGTGGGGGCGTTGACTCTACTGCGATGCTGGGCCTTGCAAGCGGGAAGACAGATTTTGATATCAGCAGTTATACGATTGGATTTTCGGACGATGGAATCACGGATGAGCGTCCTATTGCCCGCGTGGCCGCGTCGCTTTACGGATCGACGCATCATGAGATGACAATTGGCGCAAAGGAGTTCGCAGATTTTCTTCCACGGTACGTATGGCACATGGAGGAGCCGGTTTGCGAACCGCCGGCCGTGGCTTTGTACTACATCTCCAAGCTTGCAAAGAATTTCGTAAAAGTTCTCATTTCGGGCGAAGGAGGAGATGAGGTATTCGCAGGGTATCCAAACTACCGGTCGATGCTTTGGTTGGAGCGTTTAAAGAGCATCGGTGGGCCTTTGTTGAATGGGGTGCTCTCGGCGGGGCTTGGTTTCTTCAATGGTATTCTTGGCTCCGACAAGTTGGCAAGGTATCTTCCTTTATTTAATGTCCCATTCGGTTCCTATTACTACTCGCGTACTTCGAGTCCCTTCACCTTTTTCAATTCCCGTGCGACAGAACTATACACAAGCGACTTTGCGCAATGCTCGGATAAACGCCGGTCGTTGACGCCGCTCAAAAAACTACTGGCACAGAACGCTGCCAATGACCCATTGAACAAAATGCTGTATGTCGACACCAAGACATGGTTGCCAGACGACCTTTTGATTAAGGCCGATAAGATGACTATGGCGAATTCCATCGAGCTTCGCGTGCCTCTTCTCGATCACAAGTTGATGGAATTTGCCGCTTCTCTGCCTGGGAAATATAAGGTTCACGGTTTCACCACAAAGTATCTCGCTAAGAGGGCGCTGCGCAAGCAGGTGCCTCGCGAGATTTTAGACCGCAAGAAAACCGGCTTTCCCGTTCCGTACGACCAATGGATGAGGAGAGATTTAAAAGACTGGCTACATGAGATTTTGCTTGATCGCGAGACCACTGATCGGGGATATTTCCAGATTGCCACTGTGCGGGAATTGTTATCGGAGAATCAGGAGTCTGGACGATACGCAAAAGAGCTTTTCTCTCTCGCGGTGTTGGAGTTGTGGCATCGTGAGTTTCTGAAAAAACAACCTTCCACTGAAGCTTCTTCGTTGGTAGTCAACGAGCCCTTCCAGGCTAGTAATCTGTCCTCATGAACGTTTGCATGATCTCGTATTCGATTTATGACAGTGATGCGCGGGTTATGCGCTATGCGGAGACGCTTGTCCGGCGCGGCGATCACGTGGATGTCATTGCTTTATCCGACGGGAGAGCGCATTCCCAGGGGATAGTTAATGGCGTCAATGTTTTTAGAGTTCAGAGTCGAACCCGCAAAGAAAAAAGCAAATTCTCTTACCTGTTCAGAATTCTGCTTTTCTTTGTTAGAGCGTCCTGGTTTGTCAGCCGCCGCGAATTGAAGATGAAGTACCAGTTGGTGCACATCCATTCCATCCCCGATTTTCTGGTATTTTCCGCATGGCTGCCAAAACTGCGAGGCGCGAAAATTATCCTCGATATTCACGATATATTACCCGAGTTTTATGCCAGCAAGTTCCATTGCTCGGAAGGATCGTTCACCTACACGATGCTACTGGCAATTGAGCGCTGGTCGGCGGCTTTTGCGGACCATGTCATTGTTGCCAATGACATATGGAGAGATAGGTTTGTTTCCAGATCGACGCCGGGCCATAAGTGTTCGGCTATATTGAACTTTCCCGATCGCAAAGTATTCTCGCAACGAGGCCGCACTAGAGATCTCCAGAAAACCGTAATGATCTATCCAGGCAGCTTGAACTGGCATCAGGGGCTGGATATTGCCATTCGTTCTTTCGCTCAAATCAAGGACGCCATCCCGAACTGTGAGTTTCAAATTTATGGTACGGGGCCGGCCCAGGTTGAACTCCAGGCGCTTGCCGCGGCGTTGGGCGTTACCGACCGAGTGAAGTTCAATGGGCAACGTGAGGTGCGAGAGATTGTCGAATTGATGGAAAATGCCGATTTTGGCGTTGTCCCGAAGCGAAATGATCCTTTTGGCGATGAAGCATTCAGTACGAAAATATTGGAATTTATGGCGATGGGAATTCCAGTTATTGTCTCCGGCACTAAAATCGACCGCTATTATTTTGATGACTCGGTGGTTAAATTCTTTTCACCAGGCTGTGAAGATGAATTAGCCAATGCCATGGCCGCTCTCTGCAACTCTACAGGAGAGCGGCAGGCGATAGCACGAAGGGCCTCCAAGTTCGTGGAAAATTATGATTGGGATAACAATAAGCATAAATATCTTGATGTTGTGGACAGTCTATGTGCGGTCGAAGAACGATCTCATACTAAGGGCGCTCTTGAATTCCAGCGAAATGAGGAAAAAGTAGCGAAACAATCTTCACAATCAATCGTGGACTACTACCGCTGCCCGGATGAACTTATTCAAAATAATGTGAACGGGAAACTGTCAGAGGTTGACAGTTATTTTCGGTTCGGCGACGACACGATGTGTTATGGCCAATATAGTGGCCACGGATCCCGGACAGTAAGCGGTGATCTTCCCGATGCGATGCAGCAATGCGCACCGAGTGAAGGCAGGTTAGGCCTTCCGTTCGATATTGATCAAGTTGTCCGCTCTCTTCGTTGCGAGACTTATGCGTCGGGCAAAGAAAATGGCAATCTAACCCTGAATTCCGCTGTCGCGAATGCCTATTATTCTCTGCGCCCTCTTCTTCCAGTAAAAATACGCAAGCGTTTTCAAAAACTATGGCTGAATGATTGGGACCGAATACCGTTTCCATCCTGGCCGGTGGATTTCAGTGTCGACAATTTAATGGGTCAAATGTTGTCCCTCACGTTGAAGGCACAGGGGGCCGACAGCATCCCATTCATTTGGTTTTGGCCTGCCGGGGCCTCAAGTTGCGCGATTATGACTCATGACGTTGAGAGCACCAAGGGGCGCGATCACTGCTCAGTATTAATGGATCTCGACGACTCCTATGGCATTAAATCCTCCTTTCAAGTTGTGCCTGAATACCGCTATAGGGTGACCCCTGAGTATCTCGATTCCATCCGAAGGCGCGGTTTCGAGGTAAATGTGCAAGATTTGAATCATGATGGAAATTTATATAAGGACAAAGCCGAGTTTACCCGCAGAGCTCAGAAGATCAATAAATATGGAAGAGAGTGGAGTGCCCGCGGTTTTCGAGCTGGCGTCTTATACCGCAATCAAATGTGGTTTGATCAATTGGAATTCGAGTATGAAATGTCAGTACCGAATGTTGCGCACCTGGATCCTCAAAGGGGTGGATGCTGCACGGTAATGCCTTATTTTATTGGGAGCATTCTTGAACTGCCGGTCACGACAACGCAAGACTACTCGCTGTTCCATATTCTTAACGACTATTCGATTGATTTGTGGAAGCGACAGGCTGAATTAATCTTGGGGAAGCATGGGTTGATGAGTTTCATTATCCACCCTGATTACATAATCGCGGACCGGGCACGCAGAGTATATGAGGAGCTCCTGGGCCATCTGGCTAGCTTGCGGGATGAGAAAGGTGTTTGGATGCCAACTCCAGGTGAAGTGAACCGGTGGTGGAGGCAGCGAGCCAAGATGACCCTGGTGCAAGAAAATGGCGAGTGGCGAGTCGAGGGAGAAGGACATGAGCGCGCCCGAATTGCTTACGCGAGTGAAAGGAACGGCGGTCTCGAAGTCACGGTTGATCCATCGCTGGCACAACCTGAGAGGGTTAACCGGGCCGGGTCGAACTCCTACGTGGTGTAGCGATTGACTGATCTCGAAGGACCACATCGAAGCCTGGTCGCGAAGTTGCGCCGTGGAAAATGGACACGCAAAAAATATGGAAACATTAAATCGTAACGATTTGTCGTCGAGTTTGGCTCGGCGCTCGATAGGTTCGGGCAAGTCAAGCGGGCGGGACGCAGATGTCGCCGTGATCGGTGCCGGCCCGTATGGGCTGTCTGCCGGGGCCTATCTTCAAGCAAAGGGGCTCCGCGTTCGCGTCTTTGGCGAGCCAATGCAGTTTTGGGCGGACAAAATGCCTGAAGGGATGCTGTTGCGGTCCCCGCGCATTGCCTCTAATATCTCTGGTCCAGAT
The DNA here is from genome assembly GCA_003169715.1 of Acidobacteriaceae bacterium. Classification (GTDB taxonomy): domain Bacteria; phylum Acidobacteriota; class Terriglobia; order Terriglobales; family Acidobacteriaceae; genus PALSA-188. Next base: position 7,675 of record PNAR01000150.1, read on the forward strand.
TCCGCATTTACCCTTGACGCCTACGAGGAAGCGTCTGGAACGGAACCGGCAGCGCCGGTTCCTCTGAAGACTTTCGTCGAATATGGGCGTTGGTTTCGGCATCAACTCGGCTCTGATTTAGACATCCGATCCGTCAGCGGGGTTGATCGGGACGAAAATGGATTTCGCCTTGTCCTGAGCGATGCAGAGACGATGCGGTGCGAACGTGTAGTCGTCGCGGCCGGGATAGGACCTTTCTGCCGGAAGCCTGTTCAGTTCGCGAAGTTGTCGTCGGAGCAGGTGTCTCATTGCTATGAGGGGCGAAAGTTAAAAGAATTCAGCGGTAAGAGAGTCGCGGTAATTGGGGCGGGACAGAGCGCTCTGGAATCAGCCGCTCTATTGCACGAAGCTGGCGCGGATGTTGAAGTCATTGCAAAGATTCCCGAATTGCGATGGATTGGAATGCATGGGTGGCTGCACCATCTCGGCCCAATATCCAAAATGCTTTATTCGTCGCACGATGTGGGTCCTTTAGGAATCAGCCGTTTGGTCGCCGCGCCAAAACTTGTGAACCGTATTCCGCTAAACCTTCGAGATAAGATCCGCAAGCGAGCAGTCCGACCGGCGGGCTCTCGGTGGCTTCCCGAAAGATTGACGAATGTAAAGGTTACTACTGGGTCTTCTATTCAGTCTGCGTCAGCGGTTGGCGAGCAGGTTTCCATTAAGCTTGATAATGGAAGCGAATGCCGCGTTGATCATGTTCTTTTGGGTACCGGCTACGATGTTGATATTAATCGCTACGACTTTTTGTCGCCGGAATTGTTGAAGAACGTGCGTCGGCTGGGCGGCTATCCAGAACTAGCGGCAGGCTTCTGTTCTTCAGTGCCAGGCTTGCATTTCATCGGAGCCACGGCCGCTCGAAGTTTCGGTCCTCTTATGTATTTCGTAGCCGGCACGGAATTTACGTCGCGGCATTTGGCCTCCCACATATCCCGGAGGCAGCCGAATGCAAAGTAGCGTAGAAGCGCCCCCCGAGATGCAGGTTCCGGTCCGGTACTTCGAAAGAGCCATTCAAAAGCAGGAAATTGGAGCTCTTGTAATAGGCGGCGAGCATCCGGGACTTGGGATTGCGCGCAGTCTCGGGCGACGAGGTATTCCAGTCTATGTTGTGGATGATCAGCATTCTGTCTCCAGCTTTTCTCGATATGTTCATCGCGTAATACATACTGACGATCTGTTGGACGAACGGAAGACCGTAGAAGCCGTCCTCGAAATCGGTCATCGGTACGGATTGAAGGGATGGGTGCTATTTCCGACGCGTGACGAAACGGTGGCGGCTTTTTCTCGTTATCGCTCTGAGCTGAAAAGTTTTTTTCGACTTACAACGCCAGATTGGAAGGTCGCCAGGTGGGCATTGGACAAGAGAAATACCTACAATCTTGCACTGCAACTGAAGATTCCATCTCCGCAAACCTGGAGTCCGCTGCGTTCTGCTGACCTCGGTATTCTGTATGACAAGTTGCCGCTGGCAATCAAACCGGCTATTAAGGAAAACTTCTTTTATTCGACGGGAGCGAAGGCCTGGCGGGCAAATACTCCCGAACAGCTTCATCGTCTTTTTGAGAAGGCAAGCCGGCTAATACCTCCGGAAGAGGTTATGGTTCAGGAGATCATTCCCGGTGATGGGCGGCAGCAATTCTCGTATTGCGCGTTTTTCCGCGATGGCCATGCGCACAGCAGTATGGTGGCTAGGAGGGGGCGGCAGCATCCCCGGGAGTTCGGCCGCGCCGCGACCTATGTAGAAAGCCTGGAGCTACCCATAGTCGAGGAACTTTCCGAGCGTCTGCTAAGAGCAATCAACTACTACGGATTGGTTGAAGTCGAATTTAAGCTCGACCCTCGCGACGGATTGTATAAGCTGCTCGACATAAATGCCCGAGCCTGGGGGTTTCACAGTCTGGGCGGATCTGCGGGTGTTGACTTCCCTTATATATTGTTCGCGGATCAGATTGGAGAGCCTGCCGAACGTTGTCGCGGGAAATCCGGAATTGGCTGGCTACGCATGGTCACGGACGTTCCGACCGTGCTCTCGGACTTGGTACATGGAGACTTCGATCTCAGTTCCTACATCCGTTCCTTGCGGAACACGCGTGTTGAGTCTGTGTTTTCGAGTGAAGATCCCCTTCCTTCACTTCTGGAATTGCTTCTACTGCCTTACTCGATAAGTAAGAAATATTTCGTGAAGGCGTAATTCAGACATCGACTTGTAGGCCGAACGACCCGAGAATTGCGTTGCTTAACCGCGGCGGCGAGTCGGCGACATCGTTAAATTTTGTTTGGGGAATCTGCGGCCTAGGACTTGGACGCCGCTTTGCATTTTTCGAGGCCCCCGAAACATCTGCAAGAAAATGCCGATATGCAGCAATGTCGAATAAACCACGCACATTCGTACCTCGAACAGACCCGACCAGCAACGGCAAGGTCGGGGCCGTAGTCATAGGAGGCGACTATCAGGGCTTAGGCATCGTCCGGAGTCTCGGTCGGAACGGCGTGCCCGTGTGCGTCGTGGATAATGAACACTCGATCGCACGCTACTCTAAGTACTGCACGGAAAGCGTCCACATTTCAGATCTTCGCGACCAACACAACACAATAAAAAGTCTGCTTGAGATAGGTAAGCGCCTCAATCTGCAAGGATGGGTGCTATATCCTACGCGCGATGAGCATGTCGCTGCGCTCTCATGTAACCGCTCGGAATTAAGTAAAGTATTCCGGGTGCCAACTCCAGAATGGAGCAGCGTAAAGTGGGCGTGGGATAAACGAAACACATACAAGCTCGCACAAGAACTTGGAATACCCACGCCGCGGACCTTCTATCCGCAAGACATCGGGGACTTAAGCGAGCTCGATATGTTTTCGCCCCCGTTTGCGATCAAGCCTGCGATCAAAGAGCATTTCGTATATGCGACCAAAGCGAAAGCGTGGTGCGCGCATACGCACGCGGAGTTAAAGGCTCTCTTTCTGAAGGCTTCTAATCTGATCCCTCCCAGTGAAATTATTATTCAGGAGATAATCCCCGGCGGGGGAACTCAGCAGTATTCCTACTGTGCGTTTTTCCGCGATGGACAAGCGGTAGGCAGCATGGTGGCACGGCGTAGGCGGCAGCACCCTCTTTTGCTTGGAAGGGCGAGCACGTATGTAGAGAGCCTGGATGTTCCTCTGTTAGAGGAGCTTTCTACGCGTTTCTTGCGGACCATAAATTATTACGGGTTGGTCGAAGTAGAGTACAAGCTGGACCCACGCGATTCTGAATTCAAGCTTTTGGATGTGAATGCCCGCACCTGGGGCTACCACAGTCTCGGTGTTCACGCCAGCGTTGATTTCAGTTACATGCTCTACCGTGATCAGCTTGGCATGTCGGTAACGCCATCCACAGGCCAAGCCGGCAAGAGCTGGGTGCGTATGACCACGGACATCCCGACGGCATTTCTTGCCTGGCGCGGTGGTGATCTAGATATGCGCGCCTATTGGCAGTCGTTGAAAAATTGCGATGTAGAAGCGGTATTTAGCAGCGAAGACCCGCTCCCGGGTGCTGCTGAGATCCTCATGCTGCCGTATCTCGCAATCAAAAAGGGGTTCTGAGCCTTGCCCAGGGCTGGATTTCTAATTCTTTCAAGCCATGGAGACCACAGTAGCTACGACAGTAACCAAGGTTACGGCGTCCAGCGCGAGTAAGCCTGGTTCTATCCGACTGTATGGGAAAGTTTGAAGGTGCGTGTTTACAGCAAGACTATAAGCGGGAAGTTATGACTCCGAGAACCAGTTCGCAAGTGATCACGCAGAGGCTTGAACAAAAGTGAACCCTAGGATTTTGGTTGCGACGACCAGCCGCTGGTTCTCGACGGCTCGCCTGGTACTGGCTTTGGCCAATGCTGGGTTCGCGGTGGAGATTATTTGTCCATCTGGCCATCCTGTGAGCCGGATGAACGCCGCAAATCGTATTCACGGTTATCGAGGTCTTCGCCCTTTGACTTCGTTCGCGAATGCCATTGCAACCGCGAAGCCGGATTTACTGACCCCGGGCGACGATCTGGCGACACAGCATTTGCATAGTTTGTACAATCGGGAGTGTGGGAGGGGCAGCGAGGAGGGTCCGATCTGCACCCTGATCCGGCGTTCGCTGGGTCCATCTGAAAGTTTTAAAGTCGTGTATGGCAGGACCGCAGTTATGGAACTCGCTAGGGCGGAGGGAGTTCGGGTGCCCGAGACCAGAATCATCAGAAATGCAAATGATCTCCGGGACTGGGTTTCGGTAGCAGGCTTTCCGTTCATACTGAAGGCTGATCGCACTTCGGGTGGCACTGGAGTGAGAGTTATACACACTTTCGAAGAAGCCAAGCTTGCTCTGACGAAGCTGCAGGCTGCGCCCCGCCTCCGACGCGCGCTTCGACAGGCCTGGTCGGAGCGTGACAGCACGCTGTTATGGCCCTCAATGCTCGGTCAGCGACGCACCGTCAATGCACAGGCATTCATCTCTGGACGGGAAGCCACCAGCACGGTTGTATGTTGGCAGGGTGCTGTACTGGCTAGTTTGCATTTTGAGGTTCTCCATACAGCCTATTCCGCGGGCCCAGCCACAGTCGTGCGGTTGATCGAAAACTCGGAAATGTCTTCGGTGGCTGAAAAAGTAGCGCGCCGCCTCAATCTGTCAGGCTTTCTGGGGTTTGATTTTATAACCGAAGGGGATTCGGGCAGTTCCTATCTTATCGAGATGAATCCCCGGGTCACCCAAGCTGCGCACTTAACTCTTGGGACGGGCCGTGATTTACCGGCTGCGTTATGCGCAGCTGTTTCTGGAAAGGCCCTGCGTTTGGCGCCCAAAATCACAGAGAATGATACGATCGCGTTTTTTCCGCAAGAATGGATAAGAAATCCAGAAAGCCCGTATTTGTTTTCTGGCTTTCACGATGTACCTTGGGATGAGCCTGAGTTTGTTCGTGCTTGCGTCCGCGATCCAGCTAAGCTGATTGCCTCCTTTTCCGAACGTAAAACAGTTCCTGCTTTATCTCCCGTTCGCCTTCCCCGGACGTGACGGCCTCGCTGGATGTTATATCTTGATCGGCTAACTTTTGTTTTGACCTATCCACGATGATCACTGAGTCAAACTCTCCGGTTCGCGACATTTGTGATACCGCTCGTTGGGTTGCACATTTTCGTGCGATCGAAAACCTCCGCCCCGACGCTTTGTTTCGCGATCCCTATGCGGAACAATTAGCCGGTCAGCGCGGACATGAAATCGCACGCGACCTAAGGGAAGGGACCAAGCACGATTGGGCTTGGGTGGCCAGGACTTATCTTTTCGATCAGTTTCTCTTGCGCGAGATTCAGGCCGGGGCTGATCTCGTTCTGAACCTTGCTGCGGGCCTTGATGCAAGGCCCTATCGAATGCCGCTCGAGCCTTCGCTTCAGTGGGTGGAAGTGGATTTGCCCGAACTGATTTCGTACAAGCAAGAGGTTCTTGCGGGGGAGACACCGAGATGCCGATTGGAAAGAGTCAACTTGGATTTATCCGACATTGATGCCCGGCGTGCATTGTTCAGTAGTGTAGATGAGCGAGCGAAAAAGGTTATCGTTCTAACCGAGGGGCTCCTCATTTACTTCTCGCCAGAAGAAGTCGCCTCGCTCGCCACGGATCTCGCGGCAGGGAAGAAGTTCAGCAATTGGATTATTGATCTCGCGTCGCCGGGACAACTCAAACTAATGCAACGAACGATGGGGAAACAACTCAGCGACGCTGGCGCGGCATTCAAGTTTGGACCTCGCGAGGGGCCAAACTTTTTCGCGCCTTATGGATGGGAAGCGGCAGATGTTCAGGGGTTGTTGAAGACCGCTGCGAAGTTTAAGCGGGCACCCCTTGAATTGCTATCGCTTCTTCACGAGCCTAAGGGGCCTCTTGGGAATTTCCCCTGGACTGGTGTGTGCTTGCTTAAGAGAACTGCAAATAGCTTGAACTCCTGCCGGGAAGGCGTATAAAACGATGCCACTCGCCATTCGAGAAACCCAACGCCGGAGCGGATCCGGCCAAAGCCAATCCACCGGCACGAAAGAAGTTGTTATTGTTGGAGCGGGGCCTTACGGCCTTAGCTCAACTGCATATCTTCAAGACGCTGGCATAGACCCGTACGTCATCGGAAAGCCGATGGCATTTTGGAAACAGAGCATGCCGGGGCGAATGCTGCTACGCTCGCGAATTGAAGCGTCAAACATTGCGGCCCCACAAAAGCACCTTTCATTGGCCGCATATCAGAGAACAATTGGACGAAAATTACAGGAACCTCTTCCAATTGAGGATTTCATCGCGTATGGAGATTGGTTTCAAGGCCAAGTAGCTCCAAATCTTGATGAACGTCAGGTCTCCAGAATTGCTTTCAGCGATGATTCTTTCGAAATCACGTTTGAGGATGGCGAGCAGATTCGTTCGAAGCGAGTAATTTTGGCCGTAGGGATTGGACTTTTTTCTTTTCGGCCGGAACAATTTTCGTCGATTTCGAGAGAACTCGCGCCGCACTCGTCAGAGGTGACCGATCTTTCACGTTGTCGCGGCAAACGAGTAGCGGTGCTCGGAACCGGGCAAAGCGCGCTCGAGTATGCAGCGCTGCTTCACGAAAATGGCGCAGACGTTGTAATACTTTCCAGATCTTCCGAAATTAAGTTTCGCCCGTTCGCATGGCGCAAACACCTGTTTAGACAATTAACGAGAGGACCTTTGATGGGCTTGTCCCACAGAATAATCCCTCCCACGGATTTGGGAGACATAAGAACGGCGAGAAAAATGGCGAATCCGGATCTTTTCAAACGCCAGGCCCCGGAAGTTCAAGAACAATTAATTAGGGCTTGCACCAGGCCGATAGGCGCATATTGGCTCGCACCCAGGTTGCAGGATGTTCAGATAAAGACGACTGTCAGCGTTACAAATGCTGAAGTTTCAGGACCGACGTTAAAGCTCGCCCTCACTGATGGCACAAATGAAGAAGTTGATATGGTGCTGCTAGCCACCGGATATAAGATCGACATCGCGAGATATAAAATCCTCGATAGCTCAATCCGGCAAAGAATAGAGCAGACCGCTGATGGATACCCAGTGCTGTCAATGAACCTCGAAACCTCGATACCTGGGCTATATCTCGCCGGAGTCGTGGCAGAGAAAGCTCTAGGGCCAACTTTAAGATTTGTAACTGGAACTTCGAATGCCGGACCCCGCTTGGCCGCTGCGATTACGGGGCAGCCCGTTTGCTCATAGCGACAACTTCTTACTCCGCAAAATCGACATCATGAGCATTGATAAAAAAGTTCCTGGCGCGATCGTTCTTGGCGGAAATTTCGTCGGATTGGGTGTCGTCAGGTGTCTTGGCCGACGCGGGATTCCGGTTTGGGTGATAGATGCTGACCGGTCAAGGTCAATCGCCCAGTTTTCGAGATATACAAAACGATTTATTGAGCATGACGGTATCATTCCCGACTTTCTTATTGAAGAAGGACGGAAGCATAAGTTGGAAGGATGGGTAGTATTTCCAGTTACCGACGAATATGTCGAGGCGTTATCCGCTCACCACGAGTTGCTGAGCTCGGTGTACCGATTAACTACTGGGCCCGCCGCTGTCACCAAATTCGCTTTAGATAAACGGCTTACCTATAGCCGTGCGGATGAGCTGGGAATTCCAACACCGTGGACGTTGGTGAGCAAATCGTTGGTCGACTTCGACGCGCAAAACTTGCCTTATCCAGTAATACTGAAGCCGGCGGTAAACCATCATTTCTTTTCTAAAACTAATATTAAGGCGCTTCCCGCCGCGACTACAGCGGAATTGAGGGATCGATACGCTCAGATGAATGCGTACATTCCCACCGAAGAAATCCTAATTCAGGAGCGCATTCCAGGAGCAGGTGAAAGCCAATTTTCGTATTGCGCAGCATGCAAGGACGGACGAGTGTACGCATCACTGGTGGCTCAGAGGCGTCGGCAGTATCCGGTTGAATTTGGTAATGCCAGTTCGTTTGTAGAGACAACCAGCCAACCGGACGTGGAAGCTTCAGGGAAACAGTTTCTGGAGAGTATTGGATTTGATGGAATTGGTGAAGTGGAATTTAAGTTCGATTCCAGAGACGGTAAATACAAGGTACTCGATTTCAATGCCCGTACTTGGGGCTGGCATACGTTGGGCAAAGCGGCAGGCATTGAATTCGTATATTTATTGTGGGCTCAAACCGTAGGGCTTGATCGTCCCGCGATAGTCGCGCCTCGTCAGGCTGCATGGTTGAGGGAAATAACCGACATCATCGCCATGGCCAAATCTTCTGATCGTGTCGGCGAAATCAGAGTTTTATTGAATGCAATGCGAAGCAGAAGATTTGAGTTGGCCACTTTTGATCTGCGTGATCCCATTCCTTTCTTTGCGGAATTTGCTTTATGGCTTTCCTCCGGTTTCTCAAGGCAGAGTAAAGCGAAAAGTTTTCTTGCCGCGAAGACCATCGATTCGAGCGAGACTACTCCGGTGGCATTGCACAATAGTTAGACTTCGTTCAATGAATGCCTTGTCTAAATCGGTTGTGACGGCGATTCCAGCTACCGTCGATCTTGAGCCGGAACCAATTCCCCCTGAATGGATTGTGAGCGGTTCGCCTATAGCACGCTGCAAGAAACTGGTCAGAAGTCCGGACAGAACCTCTCATAGTGTGGTCTGGGACTGCACGCCGGGCAGCTTCACTTGGTATTACGGGATGGACGAGGCTATTGTAATTATTTCTGGCGAAGCTTTTATGACCAATGAGAAAGGTGAAGAGCGCCGGTTTGGCCCTGGCGATTTCATATTCCTGCCCGCAGGAACTCGCTGCACCTGGCGTATTACCCAAACTCTTCGCAAAGTTGGCGTTCTGAAGGAAACCGTATGGCGGCCGCTGGGGCTTGCAGTGAAGGCGTGGCACAAACTTCTTCGAATTGTGGGTCTGGCGGGAAAATCGCCATTGATGCTTTCTTGAGCAGATCATGTTTCCGCTAACTTGTTATGGATCCATCCGGCTCACCTGACAACGAGGAACGACACAATGAGTCTAAAAAATACAAAGGGGAATGCTTCTATCCCGTCTCGTCCTGACAAGGCATTTCAGCATGGAGTGGTACGCAGGCTGCTTGAAGGAATAATGTTTTTTCAGGATGGACAAAAAACATTCTTCGAGCCCGAATCCTTTCCCTGGGTATCCGCTGTCGAGGCTGAATGGCTCACCGTTCGGAAGGAATTGGAAGCAGTTATGGCGCGCCGCGAAGACATCCCAAATTTTCAGGATATCTCCGAGTCCCAGAAAGCACTGACCGAAGGTGAACAATGGAAGACTTTTTGGCTCTATGCATACGGCGAGAAAGCCGAGGAAAATTGCGCCCGATGCCCCGAGACAGTGCGAGTTCTGCAAACTATTCCCGGGATGAAATCGGCAATGTTCTCGATTCTGGCGCCGCGAAAGCACATTCCGGAGCATCGGGGCATGTATAAAGGCGTATTGCGCTACCATCTTGGCTTGATTGTTCCTGGGCCGGACGGCACTTGTAGGATCCGCGTCGGGAACGATGTGCGTTCCTGGAAAGAAGGGAAGAGTTTGATTTTCGATGACAGTCACCCACACGAAGTCTGGAACGATTGCGATTCGTACCGTGTAGTGTTATTTGTCGATTTTGTACGGCCGCTCTTATTCCCGATCTCCCTGCTCAACAAGACAATAATATGGGTAATCGCCAAGACGCCGAGTATCACGGAACCCATGGATCGAATACGTAAGAAGGCTCGGCTGGCAGGAAATGCTCCCTAGTACTTCCAATTTTGTCGTGCTTCCGTCCCTGACATGAATCTGAATAAGAGAACCGCCATGCTCCGCCCGGGCGACGTTGTTGAAGTGAAGTGTCCAGACGAAATTCTCAATACGCTGGACCATGAGGGCACGGTGGACATGTTACCGTTCATGCCCGAGATGGTCGAATTCTGTGGAAAAAGATTTAAAGTTTCCCAGAAAATGTTGAAAACCTGCTGTTTCGGAACTCGTTCAACTATGCGAAGGTTTCGGCAGAATGATGTCGTACTGCTTGACGGTCTCCGTTGTTCCGGCACCGCGCATGACGGCTGTCAGAAGGCCTGCACTATATTTTGGCGCGAGCCTTGGCTTCGGAAAGTAGATATTTCTTCTGTTCCTCCGGAAAGCGATCCCGACGGCAACCATCGGTTGCTATCGCGCCTCAAGACGTCCTCCATTCCGAAAACTTATTTTTGCCAGGCTAGCGAATTGCTGAATGCGACAAACCATCTATCGCGGCGCGGACGATTAGAAGTTTGCTTCCATGATGTCCGAGTAGGGAACTGCAGCGCTTTTCAAATGGTGCAGCGAATTGGGATATGGCTTTTCTGGAGAATCCGCCGAAAATTTCTCGGTCAATACGCTCGTGGACTTAATAAATCCACCCCGGTCGAAAATCTGGCCCTAAAGTCGGGAGAAGTAGTTGTAGTCAAATCGATCCAGCGCATTGCCGAAACATTGGACGCAACCGCTCGCAACCGCGGGCTTTTCTTTTCCCCGGACATGAGGTCTTTGTGCGGAAAAGAAAACCGAGTCATCGACAGATTAGACAAGATCATTGTGGACGGAACGGGTGAGATGCGGAACATGCGCAATACCGTTTTCCTCGAAGACTCGCATTGCGGGTGCCCGTACGTTGCCCTGGGAGGATGTTCGCGCGGCGAATATGCTTATTGGCGGGAAATCTGGTTGCGTAGGGCGGCCTGACCGCGAGTCTGTGGAAAGGCAACAATCGAGCGCGTATTTTGGGATGAAGTTGGCTTTTATCCAAAGTAACTTATTTTAGTAATCCCTCTCTTTACGTTTCTTTACATCGAAGAAACGCAATCAGCTTAAATTGGACTGGGGCGCGACGGAGAACTTTCCATGCGGAGGACAAAAATTTGGCGTGTTATAATGAATCAAGTTGCGTTCCCTCCCCGGGTACGTCGGCGTTTTCATCCGATTGCCTCCAGAAACACAAGTCACCACAAGATTGCTAATGAACCCATGGTAAATACTGTCATTATTGGCGCAGGCCCTTATGGACTCTCAATCGCCGCGTATTTTCGGCGTCACGGAATCCCGTTTCGAATTTTCGGCCGTCCCATGGACAGCTGGACGAAGCACATGCCTAAGGGTATGGCGTTGAAGTCGGACGGTTTTTCCTGCAACCTTTACGATCCGAATGACGATTTTACATTGAAACATTTCTGCGGTGAGCGCGGGATCGAGTATTCGGATGCGGGCATTCCCGTCCTTCTTGAAACTTTCGCTTCATATGGAATGGCGTTTCAGCAGAAAATGGTTCCTGATCTTGACGAAAGAATCGTTGTCGGTGTTGAGCGATCCTCGGGCGGATTTACCGTAACGCTTGAAGATGGCGAGGTAATTACAGCGCAGCGGGTCGTGCTTGCAGTCGGGATTACCCATTTTGAATACGTTCCTGAAAGCCTGGCAAGTCTTCCGGCGGAGTTTGTGTCGCATAGTTTCCGTCACCACGACCTGGAGTCGTTCAGAGGCCGAAGTGTGGCTGTGATTGGGGGCGGGGCGTCGGCAATTGATCTGGTGGGACTTCTGCGGGACGTTGATGCCGACGTACAACTTGTTGCCCGCAAGCCTTCGCTGCAATTCCACGAGAAGGCTCCCGCAAATGGAAGTAAATCATGGTGGCAGCGCATTCGGCATCCCCAATCGGGGCTTGGCACTGGACTTCAGCTTCGCTTTTTCGCCGAGGCGCCGGTGTGCTTTCACTACTTGCCTGAGCGCCTGCGTTTGGAAACCGTCCGAACGAGCCTGGGTCCGTCCGGAGGATGGTTCGCCAAAGACAAAGTAGTTGGAAGGGTCCCTCTGGTGCTTGGGTGTACAACGGAGCGCGCCGAAGTGCGGGACGGCCGTGTCCACCTTCATCTTCGTTGCCTGGACGGTGGTGAGCGCAAGATCGTGACCGATCACGTGATCGCTGCAACGGGTTACCGAGTGAACTTGAACCGTTTGACATTTCTCAGTTCAGAGATACAGAAGGGGCTAAAAACGGTGGAGGATACACCGGTGCTGTCATCAAGCTTTGAATCGTCGGTTCGAGGCCTTTACTTCGCCGGCGTGGCTGCCGCGAACAGCTTTGGCCCGGTATTGCGGTTCGCCTATGGGGCCGGTTTTGCGGCGCGGAACCTAACGCAAACTATGCTCAAGGCAACCTCCGGAGACCATGTTGCCGTTCCGGTTTCAAGCGTTGTGCAACCGGCAAATGAACGCACTCGAACCATCTGATTCAATGGTTTGATCACCCAGTGTTTTTGCCCTTTTAGGAAAAGTTTCCCGATCGCTATTGAGCGCATGAAGAGAGAGACGATTGCAATTCACGCGGGATACGACGGCGACCCGGCAACCAAAGCTGTAGCCGTTCCAATCTATCAGACCATCGCATTTGAGTTCGATAGCGCGGAGCACGGAGCCGCTCTATTCAATCTCGAAGTTGCGGGCAATATATACACTCGAATAGGAAACCCTACTAATACAGTGCTCGAAAAACGCGTCGCTGCGCTCGAGGGCGGGGTGGATGCTCTCAGCGTCAGCTCGGGAATGGCCGCGATTCATTATTCTCTCGTCAACATCGCGGAAATGGGACACAACATTGTTTCGCTTCCCCAACTGTATGGAGCCACTTACACTCTGCTGGCGCACATTCTGCCGAAACAGGGAATCACAGGGCGGTTTGCGAAAACCGAGCATCCTGAAGATGTTGAAGAACTGATTGACGAAAATACGCGGGCCGTGTTTTGCGAGACAATCGGAAATCCCGCCGGCAACGTTCCGGACCTCGAAGGTCTTGCCCGGGTTGCCCACAAACATGGCGTGCCCTTAATTGTGGACAATACCATCGCGACGCCGATTTTATTGAGGCCAATCGAGTACGGTGCTGACGTGGTTGTGCATTCCATGACGAAGTTCATGGGGGGGCATGGCACGACGTTGGGTGGGATGATTGTGGATAGCGGCAAATTTCCATGGCGCGATTATCCCGAAAAGTTTTATATGCTGAACCGCCCGGAAATCGCCTATCACGGCGTAGTTTATGTTGAGCATTACGGCGACGCCGCTTATGTGGCACGGTGCCGCACCGTCAGCCAGAGGAACACCGGTTCCACCTTGTCACCGTTCAATGGTTTTTTACTTTTGCAAGGGATAGAAACCCTCGTGCTGCGGATTGAGCGTCATATAGCAAATGCCCGCAAAGTGGCAGAGTTCCTGCGGGACCACCCCGCGGTGGAATGGGTAAATTACGCCGGTTTTCCTGACAGCCCGCTGTATGAAATGGCGCAACGTTATATGGGATCGAGCCGTTGTTCTTTGTTGACATTTGGCGTTAAAGGCGGCTTTGAGGCTGGGACCAAATGCTTCAATTCTCTGCGCTTATTCAAGCGAATGGTCAATCTAGGTGATGCTAAATCGCTGGCATGTCATCCGGCGTCTACAACGCATCGCCAACTCACTCCTGAAGAACAGAAGAAAGTCGGGGTAACTCCGGAGATGATTCGACTCAGCGTTGGCATCGAGCATATTGATGACATTCTCGAAGATCTGGCGCAGGCGCTGGAGAAGGCCGCAGCGTGAAATCATCACCGTCGCTGCAGGGAGCAGTATCGTGCCCTTGGTCGTAGTGGATGGAAGCCAGGTCTCAACCGAATGGGTAGGGAAGAGATGGGCCCGTTCAGCTGGTTTTCCTGAAGCGTCTGCGTCGCAGCCTCAGCCAGTCACCATTGCGCTGATCAACAACATGCCTGACGCGGCGTTGGAGGACACCGAGTTACAGTTCTTCGAGCTTCTGAACCATGCAGCCTGTAATATTCCAGTCAACCTCAAGTTGTACTCATTGCCGGGAATTCCTCGCAGCGAGCGCGGACAAAAGCATCTCACCAATTTTTACTCCGGCATTGACGATCTCTTGAATAGCCGGTTTGACGGCGTCATCGTAACCGGCACTGAGCCTATTCATCCAGATTTGCGAGAGGAGCCTTATTGGGGAATCCTCATCAGCGTCCTTGATTGGGCTGAGCGAAACACCACTTCGACTGTTCTGTCGTGTTTGGCGGCGCATGCTGGGGTTCTCTATAGCGATGGGATTCCTCGCCATCGGTTAGCTGACAAACAGTTTGGAGTTTTTGACTACATGAAGAACCGTAGCCACGCCCTAACCCAACATATCGAGGAGGCGGTTCAGACCCCGCATTCTCGCTGGAATGAAGTTCGAGAAGATGCTCTGGTCGCATGCGGATATGACGTGCTCACCAGTTCCGCACGGGGCGGCGTGAATTCGTTCGTCAAGAAGAAACGAAATAGTTTGTTTGTACATTTTCAGGGTCATCCAGAGTATGGTACGCAGACTCTGTTGAAAGAATATCGGAGAGATATCAAGAGATTTCTCAGGCACGAAAGAGAAACCTATCCAGCGACGCCAGTTGGATACTTTAATGCTTCCATCACCCGTCTCCTGGCGGAGTTTCAAAAAAATGTTTTATCCGACACACGAGAGAAACAATTGGCGTCATTTCCAGAAGGCGCTATTGTGGAGACGTTGAGCAATTCCTGGGCCTCATGGGCAACAGACCTCTATCGAAATTGGCTCCAATATTTGCTTTCTCAGAAGTCGGATAGTTCTTCTCCGGTCGCAGTATCGCGGATGACTTCATAAATCGCACCAGATTTCGGAAAACCGCGCCTTCCACGCGCACTCGCATTCGTTGAAATTCTCATCCACTTTGAACAATCCTATCTACAAAAAAACAATTGGCATGGGTGGAAATTACGTATCTGAAATTCTTCTCAATCTGCCTGAGAGGATCAGCGATGTCGTAAAACCTTGGACTGAACATTCTCCGGATCGGCTCGCCCTAGTAGAACCTTCAGGCTCGTGGACGTATAGTCAGTTGGCCTCCGCGACCCTCAAGACGCAGGTTTGCCTGCGGGATTTGGGAGTGCGCCCTGGTGATCGAGTCATGATCGTCAGTGAGAACTCTCGGGCGATGGTTGCAATTTTGTTGGCGGCGGCAGCAATAGACGCGTGGCCGGTCCTCGCAAATGCGCGGCTCTCGGCGCGCGAGGTGGACGAGATCCGGGAGCATTGCGGCGCCCGCAGGGTGATCTACACCACGGAAGCGTCTCTTCATGCCACACAGCATGCAAAGAGGCACGGCGCGGTCGTGAATCAACTCCTCGAGTTGGGTTCCGTAGGCATTGGCCAGTTAAATGAAAGTGCCCAGCCTGAACCGATCGAAACAGACGTTGCAAACCGTGTTGCCGCACTCATATATACCTCCGGGACCACCGGTCTTCCCAAGGGTGTGATGTTGACTCACCGGAACCTTCTATTTGTCGCCGCCGTTTCAGCGCGGATAAGAAAGCTTGGGTTTGAAGATCGCCTATTTGGTGTTCTGCCCATGTCTCACGCGGTTGGCCTCTCCGTCATTCTGTTGGGATCGCTGTTAAGCGGAGCCACCTTGTATTTGACCCCGCGTTTTGACCCAGTTGCCGCGCTGGCCGCAATTAAGAGAGAAAGATTAACAGTGGTATTGGGTGCCCCAGCCATGTTCTCTCTTTTACTCGAATACACAACGTTAAAGGGCTTAGAGTCGGTCCATTTTCCCGCGCTTCGAATTATTTCCTCGTCAAGCGCGCCGCTTCAACCTGCGCTTAAGTCCCGGGTGGAGGATTTATTCGGTCTGATACTTCACAATGGTTACGGGGTGACGGAATGTTCTCCGAACATCGCCCAGACTCGGCCGGAATCGCCCCGTCCTGACACTTCAGTCGGCCCGATTTTCCCCGGCGTGGAAGTTAAGCTGACCGGTGTTGACGCCGAGCCGGTGCCTGACGGCGAAGTAGGCGAACTATCTGTGCGCGGTCCAAACGTCATGAAAGGCTACTACCGTGACCAAGAGGAGACACGGGCGGCCATTGACGCCGAAGGATGGTTTAATACGCGTGACCTCGTGCGAATCGAAGATGGAAATCTCTTTATCGTTGGACGGACCAAGGAACTCATAGTGCGTTTCGGGTTCAATGTTTATCCGGCAGAAGTCGAAGCTGTGCTGAATGCGCATCCTGCTGTCGCTCGCTCCGCAGTTATCGGTCAGCCTGTAAATGGAGCCGAAGGAGATGAAGAGATTGTGGCCTTCGTTCAACTCGTTCCGGAATCAGAACTCGGGATCGAAGAACTGGCGGAATATGCTTCACAACTGCTCGTTCCCTATAAGCGGCCGTCGAAGATTCATTTCGTTCGTTCCATGCCGCTCACTCCGACCGGCAAAGTCATCAAAGATGACCTTCTAAAGATGCTTCCTTCCGGAATCAATCCCACCTTGCTCGCGAAAGCCACGTAGTCTAGAGTCTTACCTCGATCAGCATCGGGCCTTCCGCCTGAAAGCCTTCCTGGAGTGCCTTCACAAATGTATCCAACGTGGTCACACGTGTGCCCGGAACTCCCATACCTTTTGCGAGAGACACCCAATCCAGGTCCGGGCGGCCGATGTCAAACAAATCTGCCGCACGCCGGCCGGGTTCCCCGACACCCAGGCTGGAATACTCGCGCTTGAGAACGGCGTAGGAGCGGTTCGCGAAAATCACAGTCGTGATATTTAGATTCTCGCGGGCCATAGTCCACAGAGCTTGCGCTGTGTACATTCCGCTGCCGTCGGCAGAGAAACAGAGCACTCGACGATCCGGACAGGCGACTGCCGCGCCCACAGCCAGGGGCATGGCGATTCCAACGGAGCCGCCAGTGTTTGCCAGCCAATCGTGGCGTGGACAGCCTCTGGTGGCCGCCATCAGGCCTCTGCCAGAGGTCATGGACTCGTCTACCACAATGGCGTTTTCGGGCAGGAGAGCAGCCACGGCAGCCGCCAGGCCTTGCGGCGTGATTTCACCGGTGGGCACTGGAACGCGCTCTGCCTGGGCAGGAACCGATGACCTTTCATCCAGAGACAAGGCCGTTGCCAAGGCGTCGAGCGCATCCGCACAATCTTCGTGGGGAGAAGCCAATGTGTGCAGCAGGCACTCCGGTGGGGTAAGCACGCTGTTTTTTCCCGGATAAGCGAAGTAGGAGACGGGAACCGTTGCGCCAACCAGGATGATCTGCCGGAATTCCTTTAATTGCTCGGCCGCCTGCTCCAGGACATAATGCATGCGCTCTACAACGGGAAAGCCAGCGCCTCGCTCCATCCGCGTGAAAGGATAAGGAGCAAGCAATTTTGCGTTTGTCCCGGCGGCGATACGACCAGCCGCAGCCAGACCTTTTCCATAAAGCCCTTTATCGGCAAGCAGGATTGCGGTTCTCAGCCCAGATCGCAACATGTCTCCTGCTTTTTCTATTTTCTCGGCTCCGGGCATCGGAGCGATGGGAAAAGAAAAGCTGTTTCTCATGTCGCTTTCCCCTGCGGAAACTCCGTTCCAAGCGACATCCGCCGGTACAATGAGGGTCGCGATCTGACCGGGTGGAGTGTTGGCCGCAACCATCGCGTCATTAGCGTCGCGGTTTATAT
The DNA here is from genome assembly GCA_003169715.1 of Acidobacteriaceae bacterium. Classification (GTDB taxonomy): domain Bacteria; phylum Acidobacteriota; class Terriglobia; order Terriglobales; family Acidobacteriaceae; genus PALSA-188. Next base: position 25,287 of record PNAR01000150.1, read on the forward strand.
CCGCCGCGGATTGAGATGTTCGCAGCCACTTGGAATAAGGACGCGCAATTGCCTCAATGTCCGACGCGAGAGGCGTATCGTATTTCAAATGATGGGTTGCGTGCTGACCAACGATATTGACGATGGGCACATGCGCGCGGCTGGCATTGTGTAGATTGGCGAGGCCATTAGCGAGGCCGGGACCAAGATGTAATAAAGTACACGCTGATTTCCCAGCCATGCGGGCATAACCGTCCGCGGCGCCAGTAACCACACCCTCGAAAAGACCCAGCACACAGCGGATTTCGCTAGCGCGATCGAGCGCGGCGACAATATGCATTTCCGAGGTACCGGGATTAGTGAAGCAGACTTCGACCCGTCCCGCGATCAGCGCACGAATTAAAATCTCTGCTCCGGTCATCGAATGGCCTCGGGTGTTCTCGCGATCAACCGCGAAAGCAGGGATCCCAGCATCTCACAGTGCTCCGCGAGAATTCCGTGATGATCGCCGGGGACGGTTTCGACTTCAAGTTCGCTTGCTAGCTTGCCCCAGACAGCGCTGGGATTATCAGGGTAGATCGTAGAAATCGCGGCTCGAACAAAATGTATTTTCCCTTCATAGAAGCGCGGCTGATAATGCTTCCATGCTCGATAGGCGCTGTCATGAACTCTCCGCATAATGGCTAACCGGGATTGAAACGCGCTTCTGATTTGATCTCTGGAACCGTGACCCGAACTCTTCAAGTACTGATTGAAGCGTGCCGGAGGATTCATGGCCGTTGAAATGCGGCGTTTGCCGCCGCGCACAGCCAAGCGAATTCGCTGACCTAAAGAAAGTTGCGCGGGGTGTGGATAGCTCTCCAGCATAGCTAGCAAGCCTACAATTTGTCCTTGCGAAGCGAGGCGTTGGGCCATTTCGACGGCAACCAGTCCACCGAGTGAATAACCTATAAGGAAGTAAGGTCCGCCAGGCTGTGCTTTTTTAATCGCATCGAGGAAGTACTCAGCCAAATCTTCGATTCGATCAAATGGCTCTTCGATCCCATCATTGCCTTTTGCTTGCAGCCCGTAAATGGAACGCTCGGTTCGAATGAACTTGACGAGATCGCGAAACTCGCCAACACTGCCTCCCATCCCGTGAGCTAGAAATAGGAGCTCAGTCTCGGTGCCGGCTTTCAGGGGGACCAGAACTTCACTCATCGCGAGAGTCCGTTGTTATGAATGCGCGAATTCCCAGTACAGTTCGCGCGCCTTTGTGTAAAGGGGCCCAGGTTGGATGGAGCGGTCATCAATCCTGATCACAGGAACAACTTTGGAGTAGTTTCCGGTCGAGAATATCTCATCCGCCGATTGGAAGTCTTGATAGGTGAGAGTCTTCTCCATGACCGTGACATTATTTTCTCGCAACAGAGCAATCACGCGACGGCGCGTTATACCGGCTAGGAATGTCCCATTCGGCTGCGGAGTGAAAACGATGCCATCCTTCACCATAAAAATGTTGGAAGTGGCCAGCTCCGCGACGTTGCCCAGCATGTCGCACACGACGGCATTGTCGAAGTGCCTTGCGTGAGCTTCGAAAAGCGCCCGAGCGTTGTTGGGATAAAGGCATCCCGCTTTGGAGTCCACAGGCATCGTCTCCAGCGTAGGCCTGCGAAAGGGAGACAACGTGATGGAAAATCCAGTCGGCTTTCGCATGGGCGCCTCATAGATTGAAAGGCACCAGCGCGTAGATTCAGGATCATGTGCCTGGATCCATGGCCCGTCTTTTTCCGCCCAGTACATTGGTCGAATGTAAAGCGAGGCATCTTTATCGAAACGGTCAATTCCTTCTCGAGTGAGCTTGATCCATGTCTCGACTGGGACAACAGGCTTCAAGAAAAGTTTTTTGGCAGAATCGTTGACACGCGCGCAATGAAGGTCAAGGTCAGGAGTGACGCCTTCGAAGGCCCGGGCGCCATCGAACACCACCGAGCAAAGCCAGGCTGCGTGGGTGCGAGGCCCCATGATCGCCACGTTGCCCTCACGCCATTCCCCATCGAAAAATGTCCACGTCTTCGACCAATTGCTTCCGATAGTCAATCGAGGATCCGCTCCTTGGTGGTCTCCGCCAATCCAGCCGTGGATGTTAACGGGGCAGCGGCAGCGTCAATTGAATCGCGCAAAGCTAGGGCCAAGTGCTTAACAAACGGTTCGACCAGCATGCCGGCTGGATAAACAGGCAGAACAACGATCTCCTGTCCCCCTCGCGCCAATGGTTCCCACTTAGCCTCAGGTTTACTGTATCGCTGATACTGCTTTCGAGGGCGAAAATCCGTTATCTTCCCCGGATAAGGACGTGGGAGATAAACAACGCAAGCGCGATCATTCAATTGCCAGAGCCGCCCTAGGGCCCGGGATTCGGGCATGGTCCTTCGAAAGCGCTGGGGATCCAACTTCGCGAGTTGCATGCCCATCCACAAAGGAAGCCTGTCGCCAAGTATCGCGAGTTTTTCCCTGAAAAATTTGACCATTCCGGCAAGATCTAAGCAGAGAAAGTTTGCCAAGTGAAACGTCAGCCGTTGAGTTATTTGATAAATTCTGGTCCAGACTGAGGCCTGGGGGATCTTAGACCAGTCCATGGTGTCAAATAGTGCCAGAAGCGCGATTTGCTCTCCCTGTGCTGTCAACTGCTGGGCTACTTCGAACGCAACCGTTCCACCCATGCAATAGCCGCCCAGGTAATACGGCCCCTGAGGACACACTTTGCGTATCTCCGCTACATAGATTGCCGCCATTTCTTCAATTGTTTTCAGCGGCGGGGAAGTGCCGTCCAATCCCTGGGACTGCAGGCCATAAAAAGGCTGATCGGGACCGAGGTGGCGTGAGAGATCCCGGTAGATTAAAACGTTTCCGCCAGCACCGTGTATGCAAAAGAAACGGGGNNGGTTGGATTGCAACCAATGGCGACCAATGGGAGGCCGAGACCTCATGACGTAAAACTTCCGCCAGCTCGGTAATGGTCGGTGCGTCGAAAAGGGTGGCCAGCGGCAACTGGACCTTGAACACGCTTGCAATCCGGGAGAACAGTTGTACGGCAAGTGAAGAGTCTCCGCCGAGATCGAAGTAGTTTTGGTCGAGACCTACGGGACCCACGCCGAGCAGTTCCTGCCAAATCTGAGCAAGTCTTTTAGCCGTGTCATCAAGCGTGACGTCGGGGCGTACTTTCGGCGCATCAGCCGCGGGTAAAGATACGACGTTTTGTTTTTGGAAATGGGCCTCGCCTTGCATCCCCACAACCCCAATTATATTGATAGTTTAGGCGTACCGCGCATTCAATGTGCAGCAGCTTTACGTGATCCTAGTTTACTTAATTTGTGCAATTCGAAGGCCAAATCGGGAGACGGCGTTGCAGGAATCACGGCAGTTATTCTGGCAAATGAAATTGGTCAGGCATGTCTCCGAATTCAAGTGTGAAAACATTTTCCCAAAATGGCCTGAATCCTCAGTCTTCTGACCTCCAGGGACGGGCGAGCGAACAACCTTGTATTGGACAAGAGTGCTGGTCCAACCTAAACTGTTATGGCCTATATAGTTCAAAGAATTTATCAGGGTGGTATTTGAGCTTTTATTCGATTGACCCGACAGCCGACCCCAGATGGCAGGATTTCGTCGAAAGACATCCTGACTCGTCTATCTTTCACACGCCCGGTTGGCTCCAGGCTTTGGCTCGCACGTATGCATATCGGCCCGTCGCGTACACCACGTCCCCAGGGGGTAAAGAGATCAGGAGCGGCCAAACTTTCTGTCATATAGATAGTTGGGTCACCGGTAGAAGGTTGGTATCGCTGCCATTTTCCGATCATACCGCGCTTTTATTGGAAAGCCAGAATGACCTTCAGGAGATGGGCTCCTTTTTGCAGGAGAAGGTTGACCGCAAGGCTTGCAAGTATGTTGAAATCCGTCCGTTGGCTGCGCTCAGTGCCGGCGCTGATCCGTTTGCAGGAAGCAAACTGTTTTATTATCATCGGCTCTCACTTAAACGCGATCTTGAGACTTTATTTCGGAGTTTCCACCCCAGCTGTGTGCAACGCAAGGTTCGGCGCGCCGAGCGGGAGAAGTTGGACTACACCGAAGGGCGATCGGAAAAACTTGTCCAGCAATTTTATCGGCTCTTGCTGCACAGCCGTCGCCGATATGGACTTCCTCCACAACCAATTTCATGGTTCCGAAACCTGGTGGCCTGCCTTGGGCCGGATCTGAAGATCCGTCTTGCATCTCGAAACGGCTCACCGATCTGCGCGATCATTACGTTGACCCACAAGAACGTCATGGTCTACAAGTATGGATGCTCAGATCCTAAGCAGCACAAATTGGGCGGAATGGCGTTGCTATTCTGGAAAACTATCCAGGATGCAAAAAGCAATGGTTTTGATGAACTGGATATGGGCCGCACCGACTGTGACGAGCCCGGACTGATTGCGTTTAAGGAGCATTGGGGCGCCACCAGAAGTCTGCTGACTTACTGGCGCTATCCGGTACTTGTCCCGATGACGTCGAGCGATACATGGCAACTTAAGATGGCCAGAAAAGTCTTTGGTGTGGTGCCAGTTCCGACCCTCGCCACCGCCGGCAGGTTTTTGTACCGGCATGTGGGATAACTTCGGCTTTACTCAGAAATACGTACTGATTGTTCTGCCCTCCGGGCGGAGAGTCAATTAGGAAGAAGAGCTTGTCCTCACAGCTTGCCAGAAATGTTCTAACTGAGAGAATGTTGTCCCAGTCGTTTAACGCAACCAGGCTCGCAGAGTCGTACGCTTAATGCACATTCTTCACGTTGTTGGTGCGCGTCCCAATTTTGTCAAAGCGGCGCCGGTACTCCGTGCACTCAAGAACCGGAGCGTACGGCAGACTCTGGTTCATACCGGTCAGCACTATGACCGCAACATGTCAGACGTATTTTTCACGCAGCTTGAGATTCCCAAGCCCGATGTCAATCTAGAAGTCGGTTCCGGCAGCCATGCCTCTCAGACCGCCGAAATCATGTGTCGCATCGAGCCTGTGTTGCTGGAGCGCAAGCCAGATATCGTGCTGGTTTATGGAGACGTCAACTCAACGGTCGCGGCTGCGCTGGTTTGCTCGAAACTGCTCATTCGCGTGGGTCATGTTGAGGCAGGCCTTCGTTCCTTCGACCGCACCATGCCTGAGGAAATCAACCGCATCGTTACAGACCAGCTTTCCGATGTTTTGTTTACGCCATCCGAAGATGGCGATTTGAATCTTCAAAACGAAGGCGTTCCGTCCGAGAAAATTCATCGTGTTGGCAACGTGATGATTGACTCCCTGGTACGGTTTTTGCCGCTCGCCGCGATGTGTTTGAAGAACGAATGGCCGCAACAATTTGCGCTTGTGACTTTGCATCGCCCATCCAATGTAGACAACCCGCGCAACCTCGAGAGTATTCTCGGCTCTCTGATCGAAGTAAGCGACGAGATGGATATCGTCTTTCCGGTGCATCCGCGGACGCGTCAGCGGATCGCGGACTTTAAGATCGCCACCAGGAAATTGCATCTCCTCGATCCGATGCCGTACATCGAATTTCTTGCCCTCCAAGGCCGTGCGGCAGTTGTCATCACCGATTCGGGAGGCATTCAGGAAGAAACAACCTACCTCGGAGTTCCATGCCTGACGTTGCGATCAAACACCGAGCGCCCCGTCACTGTGACCGACGGAACAAATATCCTGGTGGGAGAAGACAAGCATCAATTGACTTCTGAAATTAAGAAAATTCTGTCGGGAAACGCGAAGAAGGGCACGATTCCTCCTTTATGGGATGGTCATGCCGGAGAGCGTATTGCTGAGGTCCTAAGTTTGTTATAGAAATCAGCAAGCAAGGAGAGATTCTCCCGCTCTCGCCGCCAAGAAGGTATATCCGTTCGCTTCTTGCTGCGCTAGGAGTTGCTGGTTACATGGGGCCGATTTCACGGCGGCCCCATCTGCCAGATGCCGCTACGAGCGCTATTTCAGAATAATCTCTTGTAGCAAATCAGAACTGACGAGTTCTCGTATTTCGGCGCGTTTTTCCGAAAGCTGTTGCGCGGACTGTTTGCCACCGAGGAATTTGTCGCGAAGCATTTCGCCTTTCGCCGCCAAACCGTCCATGGCAGCATGGTTTTTGTATTCGATCGCGAGACAAACGTCCCAATCTTCGGGATTGCTCTTGGTCTCTTTCAGGAAGAATTTGTAATCCATAATCGTTCCCTGGCGTTTTTCCTCGTCAAGTAACGGCTTACTCGATTGTTGCAAGGTGGCTAAATAGGCATCCATTTGTGTAGGTTTGACCCGAACGAGCGACGTCCGCCAGACCGGCCCCTCGGTATAGTGTTCCTGGGCGAGAATGGTAGGAGCGAGCAAGAGTACGAAAGTTGCTAAACAATAAATCGTTTTCATCGTGGTATCTCCTCGAAGTGGCGTTTAAACGCAACAGCGGGAGAATCATACGCCTGAGAGCGAATTTGATGCATCGTTTGGAAAATCGAGGACCTGGCGCTACCAATATTCGCGAAACGGCAAATCTGCCCCGACTATTCTTTCCTCGTGGCGCAATTTTCAACTTTTTAATGTTCCACGAGGAACATTCTTCCGTGAAGGTCCGTGTCCGGCCTATGACGGAGCTGCTGCCGCCGTTCCCGGCCATCTGGGATTCAACACGGACCGAATTGCGCCCAGCAATTCGAAGTTGTCCGCTGGCTTTTGGAAGAAGGCGGTTGCCCCAGCTCGCATAATCCGGTCTTTGTTGTATTGGGGATCGCGCGCGGTCAGCACGATGACCGGAATGCAGGATAACGTCGCATTCTCTTGCAGGCGATCAAGCACGACGTAGCCGTCTCCGGCGGGCAAGCCGATGTCGAGAATGATCAGGTCGGGCTTTTCTTTTTGCGCCATCGCCATGGCAGACACGCCGTCCGTCGCGTAGGCAGTATCGTAATGGTTGGCTCGCAAGCGCAGGTTCAAGCCACGCCTCAATTCAGGATCATCGTCAACGATCAGTATTTTGGGCTGCTCCATTAGTTCCTCTTTTCGTGGGTGCTGGTGATTTAATAGGTTCAGCAGTTACGATTGATTTCGAGTTGACTGTTTCGGGCTTAGCGGCCAGGCCGGAGAGAATCATTTCGAACTCGCGTTTCGCGATAGCTGGTTGAACGGCGCTTGCGCTTGTTAGCCGGGTAACTGCCGAAGCAAGTTGCTGTTCCAGTTGCGCCATGGGCGGTTCCGTGTCGGGTCCGCAAGAAGCCAATCGGTCGGCGAAGATTCTCACACTCACCCTGGATTGCAAATCAAAACATCGCTCGAACTGCCCGGAAATTCGCTTGAGAAGTATGTTCGCGCCATGCTCATCGGCTGAAGCTACGACCATAAAGACTTCACTTCCGCTGTCCCCGGATAGAGCCGGCAACACAATATCTTTGTCTGGGTTGACGCAGTTTCGCAGAATATCCATACACTGCTGCCGTACATTATTCCATTGAGGAAGACCGTTGCGTGGCTTGGGCGTGACTTCTACTGTGACCAGGACGAGAGCGTCCGGCAGCGTACCGGAGGGTGTAACTATGGGAGCAAGAAGCTTTGAGAGGGAGAACAGGGGGAGGGTAAAAGAAAAAGCGCTTCCGCGTCCTATTTGGCTTTCGACCCAGATGCGTCCGCCGTGGAGCTTTACGAGTTCTTGCACGATGTACAGTCCAAGTCCCAAGCCTTTTCGGCTGCTGTCGCTCGATTTGGGATCTTGATACAAGCGTTCAAAAATTAAATGTTTGGATTCGGGGCTCACTCCGCGCCCGGTATCGCTGACTGAGATACATACATGGTCCGAATCTTTCACCATGAGGGAAGCTCTCACGATCACCGCGCCGCCAGGAGGGGTGAACTTCAATGCATTATCAATAAGGTTGATGAGTATTTGAATCACGCGTTCGGGATCGGCAGAGACCAGCGGAATTCCGGCTTCGACTTTCAGTTCCAGGCTGATGTGTTTTTCAGTTGCGGTCACCTGCAACATGTTCACCGCCTGTTGCAATACGTCACCGATCGCAATGCAGCGGACTTCGACGCGCAGCTTTCCGGATTCAGCCCGGGTTGCCTCCAGCAAATCGTCAATCATGGTAAGGAGCTGATTTGCGCTGCCCAAAACCGTGCCTAGATGCTCGCGCTGTTCTGCCGGAATTTCGCCCGCCAATCCATCGAGCAGGATGGTGACAAACTGATGAATCGAACTCAGCGGGGTACGCAGCTCATGCGAAACATGAGAGAGAAATTCATCCTTGAATTGAAGTTGCTGCTTTCGGCTCATGTCGAGGGACATCAGCAGCGCCTGGCGTTCTATGGCGTACCGAATCGCCCGCGCCAATTGTTTGCTGTCGAAATTGCCCTTCACCAGATAGTCCTGCACGCCCTGATGAACGGCTTTCGTCGCGAGGGTTTCGTCCTCCAATCCGGAAAGAACGACGATTGGCACAGTCGGGGCTTTCTTCAGCACCGTGCGGAAAGTGTCTGCGCCGTGACTGTCGGGAAGATTCAGGTCTAGTAAAACTACTGCGGGGGTCTTCTCGGCGAGGGACTGGAGGCCTGAAGACAGGCGGCTGACGCAGGCCACTTCGAGGTCGGCGCTAGCCTCGACCAAACGCAAACGAATCAGGTCGGCGTCTCCAGGATTGTCTTCTATTAACAGTACATGGGCAGCGGGTTTAAGGTCCATCAGTCCTCTTTTCCGGGAAGCATCACGCAAGAAAACCAAAAACTCGCCAGGGCGCTTACCGTCGAGACAAAACCCTGCAAATTCCCCGGCTTGGTGACGTAACAATTCGCTCCCAATTCGTAACTACAACGAATGTCCTCGTGCGCGCTTGATGTGCTAAAAATGACGATTGGAATTTTTTGCAGCGCAGGGTCAGATTTAGCTTCCGCGAGCACCGATCTTCCGTCCCTGCCGGGCAAATTCAAATCCAGAAACACGACATCAGGACGCGCCTCGTTCTTGTACTTGCCCTGCCGCTGTAGGAAGGCAATCGCCTCAATTCCGTCCGCGACCGAATGAACGTTACTGCGGCATGAATTTCGGCTCAAAATATCCCTCGTTAGGTCAATATCGGCGGGATTATCATCCACCAACAGTATTTCTTTGATTTCCGCCATTTTTATTCGAGACCCCATTTTCCATTGCGGGAATACTGAAGTTAAAAGTGCAGCCCGGACCAATATGATTCCCAAGCCAAATCTTGCCGCCATGCTGCTCGATGATCTTCTTGCAGATAGACAGGCCTATGCCGTTGCCTGAATATTCGGTGCGAGTATGCAATCGTTGGAAAATAGAGAAGATGACTTCGGCGTGCTCCGGCGCAATGCCAATTCCGTTGTCTGAGACGGAAAATGTCCAGTTGCACTCTTTTAATTCCGCGCCAATTTCAATGAACGGGATTGATCCATCACGGAACTTAATCGCATTCGAAATCAAATTTTGAAATACCTGTTCCAGTTGCGGACCGTTCGCCATGATCACGGGCAAGTGTTTAACAGTCACGGTCGAAGCAGTCTCATTAATTGAGGCCTGCAAATTTGTGACCGCACGACCAACGACTGCATTGCAATCCGTTGTCTGGAAGGTCATCTCCTCGCGCCCGGCCCGGGAAAAGGCGAGCAGATCATGAATCAGGTCCTGCATCCGTGTGGCTCCATCCACCGCGTAATGAATGTACTTGTCCGCCTGTTCATCGAGCTTTCCGCGATACCGCTCCCCCAATAGCTGCGTGTACGCGGTAACCATGCGCAGGGGTTCTTGCAAATCGTGCGAGGCGACGTAGGCAAATTGTTCGAGTTCGCGGTTGGAGCGGGCCAGTTCCTCAATTTTTTGTGCCAGAGCTTTTTCGGCCTTCTTTTGTTCTCCCCTCGCCCGTTTTTCCTGCAATGCTCTGTGGATTGCCGCGGGCAGGCGGCCCAATTTGTCTTTCAGCACACAATCGCTCGCGCCCAGCTTGATACATTCGACTGCGGTCTCATCGCCAAGCGCCCCGGAAACCAGGATCAACGGGATGTCTAACCCCTCTTTGCGAAGCATTTCAAGAGCGTCTATTCCCATCCATTCGCCGAGGTTATAGTCGGCGAGAATGATGTCCGGCAGGCGTTCCTTGATCCTCGCCTGGAATTCACCGGCGGTGCATATCTGATGACTGGAGACGTTCAGCCCGGTGCGCTGCAATTCCCGCATAATTAAGACGCTGTCGTCACTGCAATCTTCGACAATGAGGACCTCCAGTTCCTGCTTGATCTCGCTGGAAGGTTTCTGCGCGGTTTGAGCGCCTGAGGTTGTCATTTCGTGAGCAACACCTCGTCCGTCGGAGCCTCTTCGTCCAGATTCGGCTTCACGTCGGCCCTAACCGGCGGCTGGTTTGTAACCATCCAGTAAAGTCCCACACTCTTTACGGTGGCACGGAATTGATCGAAGTCCACGGGCTTCTGGATAAAGCTGTTGACACCCAGGTCGTACCCAGATACGAGATCCCGTTCCTCCCTGGATGAAGTCAGAATGACGACCGGAATCGTTCTTGTCCGGGGATCGCTTTTGATTGCCTTTAGAACCTGCATCCCATCAATCTTGGGAAGTTTTAAGTCAAGCAGAACGAGTTTCGGCGGATGATCGAAGGATCGCCCAGGAAATGTGCCACGACAAAAGACAAAGTCCAAAGCCTCTTCGCCATCCCGTGCAATGAAGATGCTGTTGGCCAGCTTTTCTTTGCGCAGGGCGTGCAGCGCCAGTTCAGCGTCATCCACGCTGTCTTCGACGAGCAATATGTCAACATCGGGTTCATTCACAATGAACTCCTGTTACGACACCGTTGTTCACCTGGACGTCGTTCTCTACGGGAAGGTTCACGGTGAAATAAAATGTCGCGCCAGCTCCGATCTTGGCGTCGGCCCATGTCCGGCCACCGTGCTTTTGAACGATCCTGCGCACCGTGGCCAGACCGATTCCCGTGCCTTCGAATTCTTCAGCTCGATGAAGTCTCTGGAACACTCCGAACAGCTTGTCGGCGTACTTAGTGTCAAATCCAACGCCGTTATCCCGAACAAAGAAAGTGGATTCTCCCGCATCGTCAACGCGCCCAATTTCAACTACGGCGGTCGCGCGAGAACGGGTAAATTTCAGCGCGTTGGCGATAAGATTTTGGAAAACTTGCCTGAGCAATGCCTGGTCGCAAGGGACCGTACCGAGGTCTGCAATCTTCCATTCCACCAGCCGCCCTTCGGTTTCAGGGGCGAGCATGGCTACAACCTCATCAACCAATGGATTCAACGGGGCAAATTTCACATTTAATATGTGACGGCCAATCCCGGCCAGGCCGAGCAACTCGTCAACCAGAACCCCCATTTTGCTGACCCCTTGCGTGATCCGCTCAAGGTAGCGTCTCGCTTCGGGTTCCAAGCTGGGTCCAAAATCCTCCACTAAAAGTTTTGAGAATCCGCTGATGTGCCGCAGTGGCGCGCGTAAGTCGTGGGAGACGGAATAAGTGAAGGCTTCGAGTTCTTTGTTGGCGGCCTCCAGTTGTCGGGTCCTTTGTTCAAGTCTGACGTTAGATCCCTCAATTTGGATCTGTGCCTCGGTGCTTGCCAGAAGCGCGCGGCTGACGGCAATCCAAGCCAGAACCAGAAGGCTCATTTCGACCAGCGTGCTTATCAGCATCACCGCATTGGATCTATTTCCTTTTATCGCTTTCGTCCGAGCTGCTTGATCCAAGGTCCGCGTCTGCTCAGCCTGTTCCGCGCGAACTTCGCTGCGCACTGTATCCACGAGCTGTTTGCCATGCTGAAATGCTGGGCTGACAGGAAGGATTGTGTTTTGGCGGCGCTGTGCAACTATGTCTTGATCTGCGGAAACAGCCTTATTAACGTCCCGGGTCAGAGGGGCGAGCCAGATTATTTGATTAGGATCGCGGGTTGTTAACTGGCGAAGTGAATTCAAATCCTTCCCCAACGAAAGTTGAGCCGAGGTAAGCGGATCAAGAAACAGCTCTTGACCCGTTGCCGCGAAGCCTCGCGCTCCGGTTTCCATATCAACGACATCTCCAAGCGTCCGTTCAAGCTGCGTCATCACGCTATACGTCTGTGCCATCGAATCCGCCTCGTTGGCGGCGGCCTGCTTATTCCGCCAACTGAGAAAATCAAGAGAAGCCGTGAGAAGCATGGCGCCTGCGAATCCGAGCGCAACCCTCCGCTGAAGTCTGTGTTCAATCACAGCTCTTTGCACCCCTTCAAATACAGGCTCAATTCAGACTCCAGATCCCGAATCCCGTCAGGGAGCTCTTGTTTTCTGTTCGTTAAGATTTCGTGATTCCTGTTTGAGGCGTGGGACTTATCTTCCACGTTGACATTCCTATCGGCTGGAAGTGCCTAAGGCTTGAACGCGCTTTGAGATGACCGGCGTCACGATCCGATGCTGGCCTTCCGGTCCGACGGGCTTAGCGGTCGCCATTCCCGGTTACCTCTGGAGTACTTCCCATTAAAGAAAAGCCGTTATTTGGCCGAAGGACCCTATGTATTCCCATGTTTGTTAGGGGGTACGCAAATGGACGACGGCAATTCGTGTTTCTTTGGAGTTGGACGTGCCACGAGCAGGCAAACGAGCTAAGAGGCTGTTGGGCATTCCTTCTCGCAATTCCGCGAGATTCATCATGCCGATTTTTATGCTGATTTCGGCATGTTTCGCTCAAACGCCTGACCTGACCGATCTCAGTATTGAAGATCTTGCCAACGTGAGGGTCACCTCGGTCTCCAAGAAGCCTGAGAGTCTCTCCGGAGCTCCAGCGGCCGTCTTCGTGCTTGCGGGAGAAGACCTGCGACGAGGTGGCTTTACCACACTGCCGGAAGCATTGCGTATGGTGCCTGGGCTCTACGTGGTACAGATCAATCCCCACCAATGGCAGGTCAGCACACGAGGATTCGGCGATCTGGAGAACAATAAAATGCTGGTTCTTGTGGACGGGCGCAGCGTCTATACCCCCGAGTACGGCGGCGTCTATTGGGATGTGCTTGATGTCCCGCTGGAAGATATTGATCGGGTGGAAGTTATACGTGGGCCGGGGGGAACGCTTTGGGGCGCAAACGCAATGAACGGCGTTATCAACATCGTGATGAAGCCGCCGCAGCAGACGCAGGGTGTTCTCGTCTCCACGTCAGCAGATCTCGACCAGGGTTACACCACTCTCGTGCAATACGGTGGACAAGTTGGGCAATCCCTCACTTACCGGATGTTCGGCAAGAGTTCTTATTGGGAGCCCTACAACTCTCCGTCGGGAGGCGAGCTGCCGAATAACTTCAATATGTCACAGGCGGGGTTCCATGCGGATTGGACTGCCTCTTCCAGTAACTCGGTAAGCCTGGAAACAGAAACATATGATGGAAGATTTCGTAATACGGAGATTTTCTCCGCCGCCCGAACCACCGATTTGCTAAAGGGCAGCGACGTTCTGGTCCGTTGGAAGCACACGATCTCCAGCCGCTCCAGTACTGATCTCTTGACCTACTGTGACTGGTATACCCGGACGGGCGTTCCCGCGGAGATGCGAAATACGTGCGACATCGAATTCCAGCACAACTATGACTTCAGCAGCAGACAGTCGCTGATCTGGGGCGGATCTTTTCTTAGCACAAGCGACGATCTGACACAGGATCCCGCTCCATATTCCCCGGAAAAGCGCCGCAATAGCGTGGTCAGTGGGTTTGCTCAGTACGACGTGACAATCGTCCCAGATCGCTTTCGCTTATTGGCGGGTGCAAAAATCGAGCACAACGACTACACCGGCTTTGAGTATCAACCCCAGGCACGTGCGGTTTGGACCCCAAACAAAATTTATACGTTTTGGGCGAGTGTTTCGCGGGCAATACGTTCTCCGGCTCGTAATGAAAGTAATCTGCAACTCTTAATTCCTTCAGGAATATCCAATGGACAGCCGGTGTTCGTTGACATTACCGGAAATCCAAACTTGAAATCAGAGCACTTGAGGGCCTATGAACTCGGCTACCGATACCAGCCGAGCCATGCCTTTTCCTTTCGGGCGGCGGCATACTACAACGACTACAGCAACCTCATCGTTACTGCAAATCCGATTGCGCAATTTATCCCGAACGCGTTGCTGCTTAAGACCCCTTATGCGAACGATGGATCTGCTCAAACTCATGGACTTGAATTAACCGTGTCGTGGAAGCCGATCGAGCGATGGACTTTATCGTCGGCCGTGACCGAGCTTCGGGGCAGCCCCCGGGCAGCGGAGGCGAGCCCGCGGCACCTCTTCAATGTGCAATCGCGATTCAATCTGTCCCACAATATGGAGCTTGACTCCGGACTCTACCATTACGGCGCATTGCCGATCCAAGCCACCGTATCGGCCGGATCCCCGCCGATGGGCCTGCCCGCCTTCAATCGCGTGGACGTAGGACTTTCATGGCAAGCGACCTCGCAATGGAGCCTCGCCGTTCGGGGCCGGAATCTGCAATCCGCGGCGCATGTGGAGAGCCTCGCGACTGCGTTCGATGGGCTTGGAGCAGAGGTTCCACGGTCGGTTTCATTCAAAGTCATGTGGCAACAAAAAGCCGAACCGAGGCGCAAATAATCACTAGCAACGTGCAGTCTGAACGAAAGGAACCGGAGCGGTTGCACACAAATACATTTCCAACACGATCATCGGGAAAGACTGGCCGCATGCTCCCGGCACTGGCGATTCTTGCGGTGGCCATGCTTCCTTGCCCGAGCTTTGCGCAGGAAGCGATCACCAATGAATATCAGGTGAAGGCTGCTTATTTATTTAATTTCGCCAAGTTTGTGGAGTGGCCCGCGAATACTTTTTCCGATGCAGGCTCGCCCTTGGAGATATGTGTTATCGGCTCAAATCCTTTTGGCCACGGCTTGGAGGATTCGATTGCCGGCAAGACCGTCAGCGGCCGGCCTATTGCGATTTCTCACAAGTCTGACGCGGTTGAGGCGAGATCCTGTCAAATCGTATTCATCGGCGTTTCGGATAAACGTCAAATTCCGCAGCTCTTGCGGCAACTGAATGGCGCAAGTGTTCTCACCGTTGGGGACACATCAGGCTTTACCGACGATGGCGGAATGATCAACTTCGTGCTTGAGGGAGACCGGGTCCGCTTCGAAGCTAACCTGGATGCCGCCGAACATGCCCACTTAAAGATCAGCGCGAGGCTTTTGAGTGTGGCCAAGGCTGTCGTGGGCAAGTCCCAGGATGAAAGACACTAATGCAATTTCTGCGCCATATGTCGCTCGGCCGGAAGTTGACAGCCATCATCATGGCTATCAGCGGAGTCACTCTATTACTGGCGTGCGTGGCAATGGGAGCCTATGACATCGTGTCCTTCCGGCGAAGCATGGCGCGCGATCTCGCCACGCTTGCGGAAGTCATCGCTCGCAATAGCACTGCTGCGCTCACATTTCACGATCCGAAGGCGGCGCAGGATGTGCTTGCAGCGCTGGGAGCGGAGCCTCATATCGCCGCGGCTTGCATATATGACGCAGACGGCAAGCTGTTCGCCAAGTATCAGCGTGATCCTCACAGAGCCTGGCCATTCCCGGCCTCACCCGAAGCGATTGGAACACGCTTTTCGCACGGCCATCTTGCTGAGTTCCATCCCATCCATTTGCAGGGAGACCGCATCGGCGCTGTGTGCATCGAATCGGACCTCGGAGAAATGCATGCACGCTTGCGGCATTATGGTGGCGTCATCGGGATTGTCCTCTTGTTTTCGTCCCTTATTGCCTTTGTGCTGGCTGCCCAATTCCAGCAGTTGATTTCCGTACCTGTCTTCCAATTGGTTCGAACTATCAACCAAGTAGCGGAAGAAGAGGACTATTCGCTGCGTGCACCTGTCATGCATCGCGATGAGATCGGCCTTGTAGTGAATGGCTTCAATGGCATGCTGGCTAAAATCCAGCAGCGGGACGAAGAATTGCAGCGCCAGCGAGATCATTTGGAGGATGAAGTCGCGATTCGTACGGCTGAGCTGGTGACAACGAATGCCCATTTGATTACAGCGAAAGATGTCGCGGAGGAAGCAAACCGGGCCAAGAGCGAGTTCCTCGCCAATATGAGCCATGAAATTCGAACGCCGATGAANNCTCGCCAATATGAGTCACGAAATTCGCACTCCCATTAATGGAATTCTGGGGATGACGGAATTGACCCTCGACACAGTACTCACCAAGGAACAGCAGGATTATCTGCTCATGGTCAGGACGTCGGGCGAGGCCTTGCTCTCGGTAGTGAACGACATTCTCGACTTCTCC
>PNAR01000427.1 GCA_003169715.1 Acidobacteriaceae bacterium
TCGGTGGAATTCGATCACGCCGATATCTACAAAGATCTGGATGCCGTGGAAACAGCTTTCAAGCGCCTGGTCAATTTGATTCCGCGACGCGGACGCATCATAGGCTTCGACACTGGCGATAGCATCAACCGTTGCCTCGAACGCGCCTTTTGTCCCGTGGAACGATACGGATCGGGTGTGGGTGCCGATTGGAAAATACAGAATCTTCATTTCGGCCCGACGAGCACAACCTGGTCGGTTCTGCGCCAAGGTCAGTCATGGGCAGATTTCGAGTTTGCGCTTGCCGGAGAATACAACGTGTGGAATGCCACCGCTTCCGCCGCTATGGCCGCGGGATACGGTATTTCCGCCGCTGACATTGCCGATGCGCTGAAAACTTTCAAGAGTGTGAAACGCCGCCTTGAAGTGCGAGCGTTAGTGAACGGCATTACGATCATTGATGATTTTGCGCATCATCCAACCGCGATCGCCGGTACGCTGAAAGCACTTCGCTCGAGGTATCCCAAGGGGCGGCTCTGGGCCGTTCTCGAACCACGTTCTAATACGCTGCGGCGCAATGTTTTTCAGAACGAACTGGCCCACAGCCTCTCCGCAGCGGACGAAGTTGTAATCGCGAACGTCTTCAAGTCAGACGCGATTCCCGCGGCTGAGCGTCTGGACCTGGCTGCCGTGGTCGCGCAATTGCAAACGCGCGGTAAACGCGCGCGTCTGTGCGCCGATGCCGGTGAAATCGTTAACCTGATTGCCCCGGAATTGCGCACTGGCGATGTTGTTGCGATTCTCTCCAATGGCGGCTTTGGTGGGATTTACGAGAAACTGCCTGAACGCTTGAGGCTTCTCACCGATAATTCCCAGGACGCCAATGGTTCACTCTCGCTAAAAAACATGGCCAAGGCGTGACGGGTTTCATCAGAGCCAGGCGCATGCTTCCCGGCATCGCGTTCGTTGCGCTGAGCGCGTTGCTTGTCTCAGGGCAAAACTCTTCACCTCAACCAGTCCGCTATACCGTCTCCCTGGCGAAGGCGAACGAACATCTTGTATCGGTCAGAATCGAATTACCTCCCGGGCCCGCCGCAAGAACTTTGCAACTGCCAGTCTGGTACGCCCTCTATCAAGTTCGTGATTTTTCCCAATATGTGAGATCGGTGCGCACCGCGAATGCATCAGTTGCCATCCAAATGGTGAACAAGAGCGAATGGCGAATCAGCGGAGCGGAAAGTGGTGCAGAAATTGACTACGACGTCCTCGCCGATGCACGCGGCCCATTTGGAGCGCAACTCAATTCGCATCACGCATTTTTCAATCTCGCGGAAATTCTCATGTACTCGGTAGATGCTCGCAGGTCGCCCATTGAGATTCGCTTTACCGATATTCCTGGAGGTTGGCGGGTCGGCACCACGTTGCGAGCTTCGGCGAGGGCCTTTACGGCCGCTAACTACGATGAACTCGTGGATTCCCCGGTAGAGATTAGCGCATTTGAGGAGAATGATTTCGAAGAAGACGGCGGCCATTATCGAGTAATCGTGGATGCGGTTCACGGGGATTACGACATGAACAAAATCCTGCCGATGCTTCAGCGAATTGTCTCCGCCGAAGTCAGCTGGATGGCAGATCGTCCATTTAAAACATATTTGTTCATCTACCACTTTCCGCGCGGGCCTGGTGGGGGCGGCATGGAGCACGCCTACAGTACGGCGATTGATGTCAATGCACATACCCTCGCTTTCGACGCTTATGCTTTGGAGAGCGTAACCGCTCATGAGTTTTTCCACCTGTGGAACGTCAAGCGGATTCGGCCAGAGTCTTTAGAGCCACCCGATTACGCCAAAGAGAATTACACGGACGCACTTTGGTTCAGTGAGGGAGTTACAAGCACCGTCGAAGATTACATGCTGCTGCGGGCTGGATTGCTCGACGAGCACGAGTATCTTTCGCATCTAGCTTCAGCCATCACGGAATTGGAAAACCGTCCCGCTCACCTCACGCAATCTGCTGAAGAGTCCGGCCTTGACGCCTGGCTTGAGAAATATCCCTATTATCGGGAACCCGAGCGCAGTATTTCCTATTACAACAAAGGAGATCTGCTGGGAGTGCTCCTCGATCTTAAAATCCGCGACGCGAGCAATGGAACAAAGTCGTTGCGAGATCTTTTTCGGTGGATGAACTCAAATTACGCTCAGAAAGACAAATTCTTTCTTGATTCCGAAGGTGTACTTCAGGCAGCCCAGACAATCACTCACTCGGATCTGAGCGTATTTTTCGAACAATATGTTGCGGGGACCGAAGAGATTCCATGGAATGAGTTTTTCAAAACTGTCGGACTGCAACTAGCGAGTAAGAAAGTAGAATCGGCTGATCCTGGTTTCACGGTCGCCCGAAACTTCGATTCGCCGTTAACGGTGGCTTCGGTCGCCGAAAACAGCGCGGCTGAACGTGCCGGGCTCGCCAAGGGCGACGTGATTGAAAAAATTAACGGCCATGATCCATCTGGTAACGGCCCGTCTGATAATTTCGCGAATGCCTTGGCAGCATTGCATCCCAGGGAAAGAATTCACGTTCGCATTCGCAATCAACGTGGCGAGCAAGAATTGAATTGGCAACTGAACACGCGAAGCGTGCTCGAATTTCGCCTCGAAGACATGAAGAATCTCACTCTCCAACAGAGAGCCAGGCGAGCCGCGTGGTTAATCGGCGATTCTGAACCGATCGGACAGGCGCATCCATGATCAGAACACTTGTGATGCTTGGGTTCTGGGCAGCGCTTCTCCCATTCGCCGCACTTCTGGGTTTCCCCTGGACGCTGATTACCGGGAACGTTAATTTTCTCTATCGCATGGGCATGTGGGGTGCGGGAACCGGGATTCGTATCGCCGGAATTCGCACGAGAACTATCGGCTTGGATAAACTCGATCCGGCGCAGACTTACATTTTCATGTCCAATCACGTTTCTAATATTGACCCTCCATTGCTGTTGCCGCTCATCCCGCGCCGCACCTCAGTGATGGCAAAAAAGGAATTGTTCAAATATCCGCTGCTGGGACGGACCATGCGCTTCGGTTCGCTCGTGCCCGTTGATCGCGGAAACCGTGAATCTGGAATCGCCGCTGTGCGATATGCGTCGCAGGTCATCCGCGAGGGCATCAATATGACGATTTTTGTTGAGGGCAAACGTTCCTTTGACGGAAAACTATTGCCATTCAAGAAAGGCCCGTTCTATTTGGCTGAAGAGTGCGGAATTCCGGTCGTGCCGGTCACCATTGCCGGAACGCATTTCATTATGCCCAAGCAACGGTTCGCGATCAAAGCGGGCGTCGCGACCGTTATTTTTCATGACGCAATCGAACCCAGGGACTTTGGCAGTCGCGAATGCCTGATGCAGAAAGTGCGGAAGGCGATTGACAGTGGGTTGCCGCCGGAGTTTCAGGAGAGGAGCGTTGTGACCACAGAGGATACGAAGGTTCACTGAAAGAAAACCTAAAGACTCAGGTCAAGAAAGTTTCAACGCCATAGGTTATCGCCGCTTTTCTTGGCGATCCTTTGCGT
>PNAR01000072.1 GCA_003169715.1 Acidobacteriaceae bacterium
CCGCCGTCTCCGCCGTCTCCGCCATCGCTATCGCCGCTGTCCGTTGAATTGTCTTGTTCCTGCTGAACGCCATTGTCAACGCCACTTTGATAGTCTGTGCCGTTTTCCTCTTGCCCCTGCTCAGCCCCTTCTTTTATGCCTTCCTGATAGTAGTTTGATCCCAGTTCCGGAATGCTCGGAATAGGTGCAATAGGCGTGATCGAGTTTGGATTTTCTGCTTGGTATCCCTGTTGATAGCCTCGTTGAAAACTATCGGATTGTGCGGCGCACGGTAGGACGGTCAAAAGTAGCGACGCGACTGGAACGATGAAAATTGTCATCATTAAGTGGCGCATGAGGTGTGGTTTAGCACAACATTGCGTTAAGTACACACTCCCGAATAACTTTACAGATTCGCTTAGGTTTACAGAGGGGAGCGGCGGGCCCACGCATTGACGCTTGTGAGTATTGCGGTAGTCGAATTGCCACCGCTCCGCGATTCCGTAACAAACGCTCCAACCTACCGTCTGATCCTTTCCGCTAACTTGCAATGGATGTACCCATCCCGCTTAAAGCAAATGCGCAACTATATAAATTACTACCAGTATCGAAATAGGCACTCCCAATAACCATGCGATTCCATACTTCATGCAGATCCCTTCCTCATCTAAAATTTCGCTTGATTCGCGCCCGATTCCAAGATCTCTAAATTCGCTAATCTCATTAGAGTCTATTTTGATTCATTATCAAGCGGCGCACGCGTTTCTTACACTCAATTGCGGCGCAATCGGTATAGCCGGTTCCGCCGGTGACGAAAAGAGAAAACGCGCCGTCGTTGAATCAAGTTGTGAGTCGTCGGTATTGGCTATGTTCCACCCACTATCAGGCTTTCGAGCGATAGTCTCGAATCAATGCTCTTGGTACTGCACGTAACCAAATAAAACCCATTTCTCGTGGCTTATCCTGTAATGTCGTGATACGCATTAAGAGTCGGAATCGAAATAGGAATCGAGTCCGGTTTTGCTCCAGCCAGAATGTGGCCCTTTCGCTTGCCTTCGACCACGTCTCATTAGACCAACGCAAAGCGTGTAGCCCCAAGGCTTGAGCAGGAGGAACCTGTATGCCCCCATTTCTCTGGGAACAGTTGTTGTGATCGTGCTCGTACTCTGGCTGATGATCAGCGGCTCAAAGACCAGGGAAAAAAAGATCCGGCCGCCGGCAAGGTCAAGAAGGTCGTTGAGCAAGTGATAGACAAGGCGAAAGGCTAGCGGAGACTTTCCGTGAAAAAGGCAATATTTGGCATAGCCGAGAGCGAGTCTCAGGCCGTTAGCATTGTCAACCAGCTCTTGGGGGCTGGTTTTTCAGACGATGATATTTCGGTGCTGTTTCCCGACAAAGAAGGAACCAGACATTTCGCTCACGAGCAGCAGACCAAGGCGCCTGAGGGCGCGGCAGGCGGGGCCATTGCCGGCATAGTTATCGGTGGCGCGCTAGGTTGGTTAGTGGGCGTTGGGACATTGATTATCCCGGGCATCGGATCGTTCCTGGCCGCGGGTCCTATCGTGCTTGCACTTGGGGGCGCCGGGGCTGGCGCCGCAGCCGGAGTCTTGTCGGGAGCTCTTATCGGTATGGGAATGCCGGAATTTGAAGCGAGGCAGTACGAAGGAAAAATGAAGGGCGGTAATATTCTGATCTCCGTTCATACCGAGGACGCTGCGGCGCGCACCCGGGTTAAAGAGATCTTCAAGAACGCGAATGCGGTCACTGCCGCCGAAGATCTGGTGGATCGGGCGTACGGTAGTCCATTTGCGCCTGCGCGGGCTACGGTGAGTCCCGCAGTTCATGAGGTAAGGGATCCGGACCCGGTCCGGCTGTCTGAGAAACTCCGCGCCGCCGAAAATCGTCGCTACCCTGATTGAATCCGCTCTGACGGATATGCGACGCGGCCCCACCCGAGGTATGCGGCAATGGCAATGAATTCGATAGTTCGTAAGAACCGATGGCTATGTGCGATTGAGGGAGCGGCGACCGTCGCCGGGTTACTGCTCGCCGGATGCAGCACGAATACAACCGCAGTCTCCGTGGTTCCTTCGCCGACCCCAGCCTATTCTAATACTTTCATCCAGCCGTCAGGCACGATACGGACTCAACCCAGGAAAGCGCACGTGGTAACAGCCTCGCGGTATGACCCGAGGTTGGCCGGTGATTGCACGAGCAACGGCGAAAGCTACGACCCGAAGGGTCTTACGGCAGCGTCGCGCACCATCCCGATGGGTTCGACGGTGAAGGTGACAAACGTGGATAACGGGCACTCGGTCGATGTTCGAATCAACGACCGCGGCCCATTTGTGAAAGGGCGGAGTCTCGATCTCTCGAATCGCGCCGCCCGAGATATCGGTCTAAACGATAAAGGCCTCGCAAGGGTGAAAATTACGCAACCGGTTGCGGCAACCGCCGTCCGGTCCGTGCCTTGCGATTAGCAGCGGGCCGCGGTCTCAGTTGAGCCAAGGCCATCAAACAGTGTGCCGTGGGGATATCAATTTCTGCACGGTGCGATGCTGTGTCGCCAAAGCCGGGCCCCCATGTCAAACCGCACTACGCTTTCGGCGTGACTTCGTTCAGCGCGATTTTGCGAGCACTGGTCAGCTCGCATTCGTCACACCCAAACACATTGAATTGACTCATATCGCTACAAAACACTAAGCTCTCATGCATGGAGCTTGAGGGGGCGAGGACCAGGTGGATGGGCACGAACGAACCCGTGGAGGCTACGGCCTCCGCTGCCGCAGCCGATCCTGAAGCTCCGTCAATCCTCTCCAAGCCCGACGCCGAGTTGCCGCGGAGCACGCGCCTGCGCAACGTCCTGGGCAACATCAGTCTGGTGCTGCGGAGCGCGCACTTTCGCAACACCTTCGGCAATATTTGCCTTGCACTGCTCTTTTTCACCGCTCTGTTGCCGTTTCTCTTCACTGCCGTGTCACCCACCGCGAAAGGGCAATACCATTCAGAGCTAGCGAACGATATCTTTCTCGGCGGGGCCGTCTTGATGGGCGTGCTG
>PNAR01000001.1 GCA_003169715.1 Acidobacteriaceae bacterium
AGCTGTCGCTCTGCACGCGCAATGTTCGGTTGAAGTAATTCGGGAACAGAAGTCTAAAGGGTTGGAGATCTAGAGGAGGTAAGACCAATGAAAGTGAAAGAACTGATGATGGGGACGCCCTATCACTGTGACCTTGAAACAAACTTGGGCGCGGCGACGGAACTCATGTGGAATCGGAACTGCGGATTCCTTCCGGTAGTGGGTTCGGAGGGAAAGCTCCAGGGTGTGGTCACGGACCGCGACATCTGTATCGCCCTGGGGACAAGGAATCGCCTTCCAGGAGAGATCCCGGTTCGTGAGGTCATGTCGCAGAAGGTGTTTGCTTGCACCCCGGAAGATGATGTTCATGTAGCGCTGCAGACCATGAAAGAAGGGCGCGTGCGCCGGCTTCCGGTCATCGCGAAGGAGGAAAACCTTGTGGGCGTCGTCTCGATGGATGACATCCTCCTGCGTGCTCAGCCCACGAGTCTCGGCAAAGAACCAGAGTTGTCCAGCGATGAAGTTGTGAGGACTTATCGGGCGATCACCCAACGCCAGGTTCCACAAGTCGTCGCAAAGCGCGCGGCCGTGGCTTGAAAGTCTTGAGTGATACATGTTCAAGTGGTTCAAGGTTGCGCCACGCAAGATTTGTTTCTTACGTTCAACGCCGCTCTGGGTATTTGCGGATGCTCTTGCGGGTTGGCGGACACGCCTGGATCTGGTGTAAGCGTTGTCACATCAAGGTGTGACTGAGGACACAGATTCTTCCGCGTGACTGGGATATTTAGAATGCGAACAAAGACCGGAAACCGTGACGAGGCATCAGCCAGAAATTGTTGGCTCGGACGAATCCGAGTCGTGCCAAGCGCGCCAGGTTTCGGCCAATTTCGTTAGGAGGAATTTCTTATGCGTTTCTTTAGAGCGGTTTTAGTGGGACTTACTTTATCTCTGCTCGTTGGCTTGTTCTTGAATCCAACTCGAGCAGATCAATGGAACAAGAAAACCATACTTACATTCAGTCAGCCCATCGAAGTTCCCGGGAAAGTGCTTCCAGCCGGGACCTGCGCGTTCAAGCTCCTAGACTCTATGTCCTATCGGCATATCGTCCAGATCTGGAACGAGGACGGGTCACAACTGATCACGACAATCCTTGCGATCCCCAACTACCGGTTGGAACCAACGGAAGAAACCGTGATTAAGTTCCATGAGCGGCCGGGCGATTCACCGGAAGCCCTAAGGGCCTGGTTCTATCCCGGCGACAACTTTGGGCAAGAGTTCGTTTATCCCAAGACCAGAGCCATTCAACTGGCTAAGGCGTCAAACGAGATCGTCCCTGCGGAGACCGTCGAGCCGACCGAGAGCACTCTGAACACCGTTCCGCTGGTGGCGATCACGCCAGAAAACAAGGAAGAACCTGTGACTGAGGCAATCCAAGTCTTTCCTCTGCACCATCCTGAGAATTTGCCCCCCGCACGCATGACTGAGGCCAAAGAGTTGCCGAAGACTGGCAGTTCGATCCCGTTGATCGGACTTCTGGGCATCGCATCTATTGGACTTGCCTTCGGTCTGAAGCTGTTGGCAAAGCAACTCGCTTAGGTTTGACCCAACCCTTCGCGCCGCGGACGTGGTGGAAGCCCCCCACCCGCGGCGCAGGAGGTCTTTCCATGAATGGCATCCATTTCTCACGCATCCCGGCAGTGCGCTTCGGATTTCGCTTACTTCCGGCGATTCTATTTGTCTTATTGCTCCACGTTGATTTGCGATCTAAGTCCGGTCCACTCGTCCCGGAAGTATCAGAGCAAGCCAAGATCTCCGTCACCACGGATCTGGTCGTTCTTCCCGTAAACGTGACAGATTCGAATGGTGCATTTGTCTCAGGATTACAGAGAGAGCAGTTTCGTGTCTATGAAGAGGGAAAAATTCAGAGTGTCACATTATTCGCGCAGGATGATACTCCGGTGACAGCGGGTATCCTCGTGGATCACAGCCGCAGCATGGGTCCAAAACTGGGCGAAGTGACCACGGCGGTATCCGCTTTCGCGCATTCGAGCAATCCCGAAGATGAAATGTTCGTCGTCGATTTTAGCGACAATGTCTCAGTCGAATTGTTAGGCGGAAAGGCCTTCACGAGTGATCCAAAGATTCTTGAAAGGGCAGTATCGGCGGTATCGGCTAGGGGGCAAACCGCACTATATGACGCCGTCGCTGAAGGTCTGAAACACCTGGAGTTGGGCAAGCTTGAGAAGAAAGCACTTATCATCGTGAGCGATGGCGGTGACAATGCCAGCCGCCACAAATACTCCGACGTCCTCACCCTGGCAAGGCAAGCTCACGCCTTAATTTATTCGATAGGTTTGGTGGGGAGCTCTGAAGAAGAAAACCCGAGAGCGCTGGAAAGACTCTGCAAAGAAACTGGCGGCATTGCGTTCTTTCCGCGTGCTGGCCAAAGCATTTCTGATATCGCCAAAGCAATAGCTCGAGACCTCCGGGAACAATACACGCTGGGGTACCAACCAGAGAGAGAGGCCGGCGGAAATTCATTCAGAAAGATTGCGGTGAAAATTGATGCTCCAGGCCGTGGTCGACTTCGCGTGCGAACCCGGACGGGATACTCAGCGCCCCCTGGAAAGGCGTCGCCATCGCAACCTGGCGCAGGTGGGCGATGAATACCGGGAACCGCCGTTCAACGAGCGCACGGAGATTCGTCCTGTCTACTCTTCGTCGCGCCTCGTATTTTTTTCTTCTGGTGGGTGTCGCCGCCGCCAGCTATGCCGGTTACATCGTTGCGGACGCCGAAATCTATCAAGCCGTTGAAGTGTGCAAACTCAGTCATCTCGCTCCTCTTGCCGAACCACACCTTCTGACGATCGGTGAGGTCGTCGGCCAGATTGAGATACCAAGCCTGGCACTCAAGGCTGTCATTGTTCACGGCGATTCTCCCGAGCTTTTGCGTCGTGGGGTTGGCCATCTTCCCGAAACACCAATGCCGGGAGAATGGGGCAATGTCGTACTCGCGGGACATCGCGAAACTTTCTTTCGCCCGCTTCGTCACATTCACTCAGGAGACTTCATCACTCTGCGTACCTTCAGCGGAGAAACATTTCAGTACCAGGTGGAATCGACGCGTGTCGTTTCACCGACGAACATTGAGGTCTTAAAGCCTTCTAACAGACGGGAATTAACCCTGGTCACTTGTTTCCCGTTCGACTATATCGGGCCAGCCCCCAATCGTTTTATCGTTCGAGCGTTTGAAGTCGCGCCGACCAAGGGAGTGAGGCCGAGAACAGCCGCTTAATCCGGAGTGCCTAAACGATGGATCGGGGTTTGGTGTTTTCAAGACATCGCGAGGCTGCCATAAAACAACTTCTGGCAAATTAATCGACTCTGTTCATGCAACGCTTGGCTATGGTTGACGCGAGTGAAAGTCCTGATCGTCGTACTAAGCTAGTAGATGACCTGGCTTAGTTGTACGTTCCATCACCGGACTCCGTGACGGTTGTCACAGCGAAACAGGTAATCCTGGTTAAAGCTTGAGGTGTTCGACAGCGAGCACGCGTGATGTGCTCCTGCGGGCTGGACCTTTTCGAGATGGTTGTTTCCAGTGCCCCATGTGAGCGTTGAGCATCGTTCAGAGTCGCAAATTATGGCCACAAATCTTAAACCGCCCCTCACCGAGTCGATTCCGCCAACCCCAAGTCTGATCTCGCTACCTTCCGCGACAAAGTCTCCGTGGACAAGGTGGCTCAAGTGGGCAATCGCGGCAGCGCTGGCTGTGTTGCTTTCAGCGGGGGCATACCTGTGGCGATCCTACGCGCAGGCCGTGATCAGCTACGAAACTATCGCACTGGAGCGTGGGACGATCCAGGCCAGTGTCACAGCAACAGGTACGCTCAATGCCGTGGTGGACGTCCAAGTTGGGAGCCAGGTATCCGGCAACATCAAGGCGCTCTACGCTGACTTCAACACCAGAGTCAAGAAGGGGCAACTTGTTGCCCTGATCGATCCCCAGATTTTTCAAGCGCAGGTGGATCAGGCGCAGGCGGGGCTCGGGTCGTTGCATTCCGCGGTCATCACGGCGGGGGCGCAGGTCGAAAAAGCACGCGCGGACCTCGCCGCGTCTGCCGCCAGCGTAAAAAGCGCAGAGGCCGTATTGGCTAAGGACCAGGCGAATGAATTGAATGCCAAGGCG
>PNAR01000089.1 GCA_003169715.1 Acidobacteriaceae bacterium
TCGGAGTATTACTTCAGCAAGCCCGCAAAGCAACTCACTCTGGATGAAGCGGCGCTACTCGCCGGGTTGCCAAAAGGGCCTGTCTACTATTCTCCAATCAATCATCCCGACCACGCGCTGCGGCGTCGAAATCTGGTTATCAACTCGATGCTGGAGGATGGCGAGATTACCCGCAAAGAGGCGACTGAAGCTCGCGATCAATCCCTCGTCTTGAATGTATCGCACGATCCAAACTTTCTCGCTCCTTATTTTGTGGAAGAACTTCGCCGGTATCTGGAGAGCAAGTACGGCAGCGATCAGGTTCACGAGGGTGGATTACGAGTTTATACGTCGCTGGATATGGATCTGCAAAAGGCCGCCAATCGGGCTGTTCTAGACGGCCTCGCCACTTACGAACGGCGCCATGGCTGGCGGGGCCACCTGGATAATGTGCTCGCAGATGGCTCTTCTATCGCCAATTATTCACATCCTGATTGGCAGGACGATCCTCAACCCGGCGACTTCATCCACGCACTTGTGGTATCCACGTCACCATCCACGGCCCAGATCAGGATTGGACGCTACGGTTCGCTTCTGACTCAAGCCGAAATCGCATGGACACACCAGACCATCAAACAGATATTTAAGCCTGGAGACATCATTTACGTGAAGATCGTCTCCTTAACTCCATCAGGAAAACTCGCGGTAAGCCTGGAAGAGGATTCCGGGGTGCAAGGAGCGCTCATAGCCATTGATAATGCGAATGGAAGCGTCAAAGCGATGGTGGGCGGCCGAGATTTCAATCTTTCCAAGTTCAATCGCGCCACCCAAGCTCTGCGACAGGTCGGCTCATCGTTCAAACCCTACGTATACACCGCTGCGATTGATCAGGGCGCACGGCCCGACGACACAATTCTTGACGCTCCCACGGTTTTCCAAACCGCTTCTGGGCCCTACTCTCCCCACAATTACGAAGAAAACTTTCAAGGCACGATTACTCTTCAACGGGCGCTAGCTCAGTCTTTAAATATTCCGGCATTGAAACTGGCGGACAAACTCGGAATCAAAACGGTGATTGACTATGCGCATCGTTTTGGAATTACTTCCAATCTGCCCGAATATCTGCCGGTAGCTTTGGGGGCCGCGGAGGTTACGGTTCTAGAGCAAACGTCGGCTTACAGTGTTTTTCCGGATGATGGCGTCCGCATCGTGCCGCGCCTTATAACCAAAGTGACCGACTATGATGGGCGCATCCTGGAACAAGATTTTCCCGATGTCAAAGATGTCGTGAGCGCCAGAACCGCACGCCTGATGACTTCCATGCTGCGAGAGGTTGTGCTGCACGGAACCGCGATTTCCGCCTCCACCATGAAATATCAACTCGCTGGAAAGACTGGCACGACCAATAGTTTCACTGACGCATGGTTCGTGGGCTTTTCTCCTTCAATTACCACGGGGGTTTGGGTCGGGTATGACGAAAAGAAAACGTTAGGAGCAGGCGAAACAGGGGCACGCGCCGCACTTCCGATTTGGATGGACTTTATGAAAGTCGCAATGGCCGGAAAAGAGGCGGAGAGTTTCGCGCCTCCACCAGACCTTCCGCCGAATCCGTTGGCACAAAAAGTNNCACTCCCGACAACGCGCCGCCCGCCGAAGAAGCGCATTAAAATCCGCAATCATCCCCGGAGAACTCCTGATCTAAAAAGCACTTTACGTCGAAGTCATCCCGAAGGCCCGCGTTTTCTCCAGCGGGCCGAGGGATCTCGCGCGTAGCGGCGCCAGCTTCTTCAAATTCCGCCCGCCCGTCCGAGGCCGCGCTTAATCGTTACCACACCCACACGCCCATTGATTCTCGTAAGATCCAGAGAAGTATCCCGCCAACGACAAATGCCAAGCGCGCTCGACTTCGTCCGAAGAAAGAACCAGCAACCCCGAACAACACAAGAACATGGCCCCAATGAACCCAAGGTCCTGCATACGTTGATAGAGCAGGATGCCCTCGAAACCATTTCATCGGAGCCAACTCGAAGAAGAAAACGGGAATGGAAAGCGTTAGATACACGGACGTGGCCAGCGCGATCACAGCGCGCCAAGTCGGATTCGGCTCGCGGTACTTCCACAAGAAAAACTAACCCCAAGCTATTGCTAAGCTCGCCACCAACAACAACAGCCGCTGCACCATCCTCCTGCCGTGAACGGCATCCGGAAGAATCAGAACCAACAGGCAGATTGCGCAGCCCAATAGGAACCGGGGGCGAACACGAAATAACTTTTCGCGATTGATACTCTCGCTCGTCGAGTTCATATTTTTCTTGCACTGCCCACGCGGTTCTTCCCACAATGCTTTACATGCTGCTGGTGGATGAAGTTGTCAGTCATTCCAGCGATGTAGTCGCAGATCACGCGGGGAAGCGATTCCTCGCGCGCTTTCTCCTGATAGCTGGGCGGCAGGCTTTCAGGATTCGCCATCCAAAATTCGAACAACTCTCCAATCACGCGTTCCGCATCAATCTTGTCTGGACTCAGCGTTTCGCTGAAATAGAGATTGGTATGCAGGAACTGTTTGATGCCGTGCCTCTCTTCTTCTACCTCCGTGCTAAACAGGACAAGGCGGTTAGGCAAAGCTCGCACGTCTTCGAGGCTCCTTATCCCGGCACCCGCGATCTGCATCCCGGTGTGTTCAATCAAATCGGTAACAAGCCGGTCGAGCACATGCCTCAGTGCTTCATTGAACTTCAGCTTCTCAAGAGCGTTCGGATATTGTTTGTTAGCCTGCCCATAGAACTCCGCAAATATTGGAATGCCATCCAGTATTTGGTCGAGGCTCAACAAATGAGCCTCATATCCATCGTCAAGGTCGGCGGTGTTGTACGCGATTTCGTCGGCCAGATCAATCAACTGTGCTTCCAGTGGCGGACGCAAATTCAACAAATATTCCGAAAGCTCGGGGTATTGAGCCGGATCATAATCGCGGGAATGTTTGATGATGCCTTCGCGGATTTCAAAAGTTAAGTTCAATCCTCGAAACGACGGATAGCGAAGCTCGAAATCCTCCACAATGCGGAGCGCGTGCAGATTGTGATCGAAGCCGATTTCTGTGTCGCCAAAGAAAGAGCCGTGCTCGCGCATGGCGCGGTCCAGAGCCTGTTCGCCGGCATGTCCGAAAGGAGGATGACCGACATCGTGGACCAGCGCAAGCGCTTCAACGAGGTCAACATTCAAGTTGAGTTGCGTGGCAATGGTACGGGCAATCTGCGCAACTTCAATTGTGTGCGTAAGCCGGTTGCGAAAATGGTCCGAGTAACGCCGGGTGAAAACTTGGGTCTTCGCCTCTAGCCGCCGAAAGGCGCGGGAATGGATTATTCGATCGCGGTCGCGTTGAAAATCGTTGCGATAAGAATGAGCCGGCTCAGGATAACGTCGTCCGCGCGATTCCCGCACCGCGTATTCGGCGAGCATGAGAAAAGTTTAGCAGAGGGAGGGTCGCCGTCCGCGGAACTCGAATCTAAAGAGCCTGCGTGAGAACCGGCGCGGCAATAACTGGGTGGAACGAACTCTGCGATAATCCAGCCCCGAAGGGGCGAAACATATTAGCCCAGCACGTGAGTGCTGGGAAAAGTGGGAAAAGCAATTCCAGTCCCGGAGGGACGACAGAGTTCTCACACAGACTCTAAAGCCGCGCTCGCAATTCTGGCGAAAAATCTAACAACGCCCGCTATTTCTGCGCCGAATCTTCTTTGGCCAACTTCACCCTTGCAGATTCCAGTTTCTTTTGTACTTTTGCAACGTCGTCCTGATCAATTTCCGCGGCCACCGTCTTGTTCCATTCCTCGATAGCGCGCTCCCAGTGCGCCGCGGCGAGCTTCAACCGGCCAGTCTTCTGGTAGAGATCGCCCAAGTGTTCCTGAACCGTGGGATCGGACCCCATTCTCTGCAAATGCGACGCCTTATTCAGGCTATCTTCGGCCTGATCGTACTTGCCCAGTTTGAAATATGCCCAACCCAGCGAGTCGAGATAAGCGCCATTCGTAGGATCGAGGTCTACCGCTTTCTTCACCAGGGTGAGGGCTTCATCCAGTTTCACGCCGCGATCGGCAAGCATGTACCCAAGATAATTAAGAGTTGCCGCGTCTTGAGGATTCCCAGCCAGCACCTTTCGAAAACTGTCTTCGGCTGGGCCGTATTGTTTTTGCCGCTCCAAAACGGACCCGCGCAAAAAATTCGCGTATTGTTTCTCTTCCGGCTTGGTCGAAAGCTGGTCGAGTTTATTCAACGCATCTTCCGCGTCCTGCCATCGCTTCAGGCGCGTGTACATTTGGGTCAGGGTGATATAAATCTCGCGGTCGTCGGAAGTCCCCTTCAGCAACGACTTAACTTGCTGCAAGCCCTCATCGGCCTGGCCCATATCGGCCAATTGCAACGCGTAGACCATTCTGAGGTCGTTTTCTTTGGGAAGTTTGCCTACCGCTTCTTTTGCGACATCGGTGGCTTGCTGCCACTGTTTCTCCTCGCGATAAGTATTAATAATCTCCTGATAACCCCGCACGGCATTTTCGTCGCCGAGCGTCAGCATGGCACGGAACGTTTCCAACGCAGCTGGATCGTTGTTATTGTCCCGTTCGACAGCTCCCAGCCGTTCCAGAAAAACTGATCGCCTGTCCTTCTCCTCCTGGGAGTAGGAATTGTCTGGCTTCTCTGATTTCTTCAATAAGTCTTGCAAGACTTGCGCTGCTTCGTCGAATCGTCCTTGAGCCTGGTAAACCGCCGCAACGTTGTAGGAGACTTCAGCCGAATCTTGAACCATGGATCCGGCCTTCTTCAAATTTTCCAACGCCAGATCGAACTTACCCTTCCTGCGATAAATCTCCGCGATCTGAATATAGGTTTTCGCATCTTCGGGATTGGCCTCGGCAACGATCTTGTATTGATCGAGCGCGGCGTCGGTTTGGTTGTCATTGAGCAGGCTGTCGGCAAGTCCGCGGATCGAGTCGAGGTTGTCGCGGTCGAGTTCTATCGCGTGCCGGTAAGCGTCAATGGCGTTCTTGTAGTTTTTCTGCTGCTCGTATGTATAGCCCAAAGCCGAATAGAGCTTGCCCGAGCGGGCGGAGTCAGGCACCGAACTCAGCGTTTGCGCCGCACGCGCCGCATCGCCCTCATCGTTATAAAGCAGGGCAAGAGTAGTGATCGCCTCTTCTGAATCCGGCTGAAGTTTAATCGCGGTTTTAAATTCCGTTTCCGCCTTCCGCAAATTCTTATTCAACTGATAGAGCCGGCCCAACAACAAATGGTCGTCGGCATTGTCCGGTTCAATTTTCAGGATCTGTTCGTACTGGTCTATGGCGGCTTTCAGCACATTATCCGAACCGGTTCCGCTCTGCATGTCACCGAGCGAACGAAGATAGATCCGCCCCAGCAACTTGTGCGCCTCAAGATTGTTCGGATCACGCTTAAGGATGTCCTGCGCTTCCTGCACCGCATCGCGGATGCGGCCAGTCTTGGCGTAAAGCTCTGCCAGCCCAGCGTTCAGGTATTCAGAACTTGGATCCGCTTCAATCGCAAGGCGATATTCGTCAATAGCCTTGCTGGCGAGATCGCTCCTCGCGTAGACAGACCACTGATCTTCGTACATGTGAGCCATTGCGTAGTGGTAGTACGCGGTAGCCCGATCCACTTTGTGCGGCGGTTCGGCGGCGGCGGGTTTGGGTGTATTCCCTGCCTGCTGGGCCAACCCGGTCGCTACCACAAAAAACAAGAAATAAAGCCGGTAAATAATTTTCATCGGGACCTTTAGATGTGGGAAACCCACACGAATTGGATGCTGAACTAACCCAAGCAGGTGCTCAGATATTGTAAACCCACAGACTGCCAAGAAACGAGGAAAGGGCCTACCCTGGGAAGAATCTCGTGACCGTAAGTACAGGCCTCTTGGTTTCTCCTCTAGCGATAAAGCCTTTTCTTCATGTTCACCGCTAGAAGCGTGAGGGGCGGTGGGCCGCTTTGAGAAGGCGATCCAGTGGCTCTGTCGCAACCGCAACGTAGCACGAAGTACGAGGATTCGAAGGATTCAAGGAAACATGCAGCCGCTAAGCGGGACAGTGCTGATGCCCTACTAGTGCCGGAAATGTCTCACACCAGTAAATACCATTGCCAACCCCAGACGGTCAGCGGCTTCGATAACTTCCTGGTCTCGCACCGAGCCCCCCGGCTGGATTATGGCCGTTGCGCCCGCTTTCGCTATCTCTTGCACTCCGTCCGGAAAGGGAAAAAAAGCGTCTGACGCTGCGACTGTGCCTTTGATCGGCAAAACAGCTCTTTGGGCGCCGATTTTGCACGAGTCCACACGGCTCATCTGGCCGGCCCCGATCCCCACGGTCTGCCCCTCCCGGGCG
The DNA here is from genome assembly GCA_003169715.1 of Acidobacteriaceae bacterium. Lineage (GTDB taxonomy): Bacteria > Acidobacteriota > Terriglobia > Terriglobales > Acidobacteriaceae > PALSA-188. The sequence continues at coordinate 6,369 of PNAR01000089.1, forward strand.
TACACAATGGCATTGGATTTCACGTGTTTGCAAACCTTCCACGCGAAAAGCATAGCCCGCGTTTCCTCCGCGGTCGGTTGCCGCTTAGAAACTACCTTCAGATCTTTTTCTTCCAACAAATGCGCGTCGGCATCTTGCACGAGCATGCCGCCAGAGATATTTTTCAGCACCCATTTCTGAGGCACAGAAGTTATTTCGATCAGCCGAAGGTTCTTCTTCGCGGCAAATTTTGCTCTCGCTCCATCATCGAATGACGGCGCCGCAATTACCTCCAGGAAGAGTTTGGCCATCTCTTCAGCCGCCTCAGCATCCACGGTGCGGTTCACTCCAATCACGCCTCCGAACGCCGATACCGGGTCGCATTCCAGAGCCCGCTTATAGGCTTCCACCAGAGACTTCCCTGTCCCCACGCCGCAAGGATTCGTATGTTTGATGATGGCGCAGACCGGCTCCTCAAATTCCTGCGCTAAGTCCCACGCCGCCTGCGTGTCTACGATGTTGTTGTAGGAGAGTTCCTTGCCTTGAATCTGGCGTCCATTAGCCGCCCCGCCCGATGAACCGTCGGAATACATTGCCGCTTTTTGGTGCGGGTTTTCGCCGTAGCGAAGATCCATCACCTTGCTGAATGAGAGGCGAAGAGTTTGCGGAAAGCCGCCGTCGGGCTGAAGTTGAAAATGGCCGTTCGAGCTTACGCGCTCCAGCGTCGAAGCAATCGCTGAATCGTAGGCTGCCGTGACCGCAAAGGCTTTCTGAGCAAGGCGCCACTTGGTTTCTTGAGATAGTGCTCCATTGCTGTCAACCATCTCTTTGGCGATCGCATCGTAGTCGCCCGGCGAAGTGACCACCGCGACATCTTGAAAATTTTTCGCCGCGGACCGGATCATCGAAGGCCCGCCAATATCTATATTCTCGACAATTTCCTCGAATGGCACGCCCGGCTTGGACGCCGTTTTTTCAAACGCATAAAGATTCACGACCACCATATCAATCGGCTGAATGTCATGCTTCGCGACAGCGGTTCGGTGGGCGGGGTTCTCGCGGCGATGCAGAATGCCTCCGTGAACTTTAGGATGAAGCGTCTTGACCCGGCCATCCAACATCTCCGGAAATCCCGTCAGCTCTGAAACATCTTTCACCGCGATCCCCGCGTCTCGCAGTAATTTTGCCGTGCCTCCTGTGGACACGAGCTCGACGCTCATTTTAGAAAGCTTATGGGCAAATTCGACGAGTCCAGTCTTGTCGGTAACGCTGAGGATGGCGCGCTCAATAGGCATAGAGGGATCTCGAATACGAAATGACAGCAGGAGGAAATTCTATCAGTTGGAGAAGCCGCCGGCTTGGGTTGAATCGCGGATAGAGACCGCGGGAAGGAAATATCCAACTACTAAAACGTCAAACTATATCTTTGCTTTCGCTTTCAACCGCACTTTGCCGTCCTGCACTTCGACCGTATATTCCACGGTGTGGCAGCCATATTGTTTGCGGATCTGGTCGGTTTTCTTCTGGACAAAGGAGGCAAAATTGTCCATGTTTCCGGCAACGTCCTCGCCCGCTTTCTGTTTTGCTTCCGTAAGCGCTTTGTATAATTTTTCTACTTTGTCCCGTTCCGACCGTGCGTCGGAGCACTGCACCGTGAAGCCCTGCTCATCTTTCGCTGGAGCTACGGCAGCCGCAGCGACAACAGCCAGTGCAGCTTGTGAAACACCATACACTTTGTGTACAGGCTCATGTTCTTCAGGGCGGACTCCCTGTACCGAAAGGAGAGCGTCCTGGGGGCGCCGGTAGCCTTCCTCTCTTATGCGAGCCTTCTTGCGCCATAAATCGCTGTAGATCGCATATCGTTGGGCAATGGCGTTGTAACGGTAACGCTGCGAAAAACTGATGCGCCCGCCCCCATCGCTAAATTTCCGCAATAGGCTCAGCACTTTCCATTCGATATCGGTGGGTGGTTTCTTGGTCGGATTATTGAAGAATACCTCGTACTCGATCTTTAGCCGTCGCAGGTGCGACTCGAGTAATGTGAGCTCTTCGTCAATGACCACGGGACATTCTCCATATACAGTTTAAGAGGTTCGCCGACATGAAGCGAGATGCCGCGCGAGTACGAGAGGGATGGAACGAAAGTTACTGTAAAAGGCTCTCAGCGGTCAGCCTTCAGCTTTTACTGTTCAACGATGAGCCGTTTATTGGTTCGCGAGGCATTGCGCCATGGCTTTCCACAAGGTGGGGTACAAAAGACTGAGAACTGAGAGCTAAGAACTGAGAACTGATAGCCTACTTCGCCGCCATTTTCTTGACCATGGCTAACACTAACTTGCGGTCACTATCGTTCAGGCTGACCGCATATCTGCGTACCTGGCTCAGGAAACGCACTTCATCATCCGAAAGTTGAGGCAAACCCTTCGATCCATTGGTGTGCCCCTCTTCGGAGAAGAACTGCCATAGAGGAAGCGCCATCGCGCCCGCGATTTTTGACAGCGTGTCCAGCGATGGGATCGTGTGGCCATTTTCCACACGCGATAGATAGCAGCGCAATAAGCCTGTCCGCTTTTCAATGTCGCCCTGCGACATTCCTTTTTGCAACCGATAGTTTCTGATGGTCTCGCCGATGTTCATAAAGGAAACAGCCGACAGGTGATGAGGATGGACTGCATAGTAACCAGAAGAGTACCTTCTGGCAAGAGAAAATTAGTTGCATCAGAAATGCGGCACATCGGAGCCGCATCGGCTGGATCAGTTCCGTGACGGGTTACTCGAAGAGTGTTTCGGAGCAAATCGCAATTGCAGAAATCACAATGCCAACTCCATATACATCGCCCCTTCAATCGGATTGGGCCGATAGGAACCGATCTCCCGGAAACCCAATGCACGGTAAAGCGCCACTGCATTCTTCATTTTGGGCTCTACGGTATCGAGGCGCATTTTTGCGTAGCCGACGCTCTTCGCATCTGCAATCACCCTCTCTGTCAGCAAACGGCCTAACCCACTTCCACGGAATTGTGGGCGCACATACAATCGCTTCATTTCGCAGATACCCGGTTCAACGCGGTCCGGTTCGAGCCTGTCCGGTTCAAACCCATGAAGCGCGATGCAACCCGCTGACTCGTCGCCACGCCTGGCTATCAATAGTCTCCCCTCAGGCGGTGCATAATCCCCCGGCAATCCAGTGAGCTCGCGATCAAAGTCCTGGAAGCATAAGCTAAATCCGAGGGATTCCGCGTACTCCGTAAAAAGTTTACGAATTTGAGCGATGTCAAGAGGAGACTCCGCGGCAGAAATAAGGATTCCGCTATTCGATAAGGTACTCATCAAACGCTCAAGCGGCAGAATCGGGACCAACGCAACCGCCGCAGGCACACATGTTATTACTGGCTTGGGATTGCCGTCCACCCGGTGCAACTTTTCGGTACTATAAGCGTCATATCTAGAAGAGAATAATGTCACCAATCCAACAGGCGACGATTGCCGTACTTTGAAGAGAGCGTGTTTTTATGTTGATAAAAAAGGGTTCTGATATTAAGTGGTCCGAAGTGACGCCCCAGCGAACATATCTGGACCGGCGAAAATTCCTCGCGGGCATGGCCGTCGCCGGTACGACTGCGGTTGCAGGACTTGGCGTCCGCAACCTGATATCGCCCTCGGTCGTGCGGGCTGATGGCGGCTCGGGACTGGCGCCGATACAAGGACTCCAAAAAAGTCCATTCTCCACGACAGAGAAAATTACGCCGTTCAAAGACGTTTCCAACTACAACAACTACTACGAGTTTTCGACCGACAAATACGAGCCCGCGGCCCTCGCCAAAAATTTCCGGACAAGCCCTTGGAAGGTGACCATTGACGGCCACGTCAAGAAGAAGCAAGTTCTCGACGTGGATGAAATCATCAAGATGGCTTCTCCCGAGGAGCGTATTTACCGCCATCGGTGTGTCGAAGGATGGTCCATCGTGGTGCCGTGGATTGGTTTCCCATTGAGCGAGTTGATCAAGCGAGCCGAACCATTAGACAAAGCGAAATTCGTCGAGTTCACCACCATATTGGACATGCGACAGATGCCAGGCCAACGCACGAATGTCCTCGATTGGCCTTACGTCGAAGGCCTGCGAATGGACGAAGCCATGCATCCCCTCGCACTTCTTTGCTTCGGAATGTATGGCGCCGCCTTGCCGAACCAGGACGGTGCGCCACTCCGCATGGTTGTTCCCTGGAAGTACGGTTTCAAAAGCGCCAAGGCAATCGTTCGCATCCGATTCGTTGACAAGCAGCCGGAGAATACATGGAACCGCTCCGCTCCGAACGAGTATGGATTTTATTCCAATGTAAATCCTCACGTGGATCATCCTCGCTGGAGCCAGGCTAACGAGCGCAGGCTGGGTGAATTCTTTAAGCGTCCCACCCTGATGTTCAATGGCTACGATCAGGTTGCGAGTCTCTACAACGGAATGGATCTGAAGAAAAACTTCTGAGCACTTCAGCCAAAATTCGCTGGTTGAAGGTGATTGTTTTCATCCTTTGCCTTGCGCCTTTGATGAGACTTGGCTGGAAAGCCTACCAGCAAGACCTAGGGGCGAATCCAATTGAGGTAATCACCCACGCGACCGGTGATTGGACTCTCCGGTTCCTTCTGATCACCCTGTCTGTCACCCCGCTTCGCAAGATCCTGAAACAGCCGTGGCTGATACGCTTTCGCCGCATGTTTGGGCTCTTCGCTTTTTTTTATGTGTGTCTGCATTTCCTCACCTACATCTGGCTGGATAAGTTTTTCAACGTGCACGAGATGCTCGCGGACGTGGTTAAGCGAAAATTTATAACCGTTGGATTTACCGGTTTCGTCTTGCTGATTCCATTGGCTATCACATCTACCGCCGGTTGGATCCGGCGTTTGGGCGGAAAGCGCTGGCAAACCTTGCACCGCTTGATTTACGTGAGTGCCATCGCCGGAGTAATCCATTACCTGTGGCTGGTGAAAGCTGATCGGACCAAACCTTTGGAATACGGCTTTATTCTGTTTGTTCTGTTGGCCTACAGAGTCGTCGTTTGGCTCGGCGCAAGGTTCGTACAGAAAGGTGCTCTGCGCGGGGAACTCCTAAAACCCGCGAAAACCCTAGAGTAGAGACGTAGCTCGCTACGACGTAGCTTGCTACGTCTGTTTTTTGCCCATCGCCTCCGAAATATTGCAAAAAACCCAGACTAACGTCTCTACATTACGGTTGTTTTGGGACAATTCACTGGTCGTTTCCGCACAATGTGAATCAAGACCACGCGCCCGAAAAAGGGCGCACCAGCACTCCCCCGCGGGGAACGTTGCTACTATGGTTACGTGCGTCGCAAGCCTCCAAAGAATTCAGCCATCCCGCTGCAAACCGATTCGCTCGCCAAAATCCCGTGGCTGGTTCATGGTTTCAGCACCCGTCTCGCCGGATTTTCTCGAGCCTATGGCGGCGATGCTCTAAATCTGGGTTTTACGAAGGAAGATTCGCGGGTAGCCGTCGAACGCAATCGTGCCGCATTCGTGCACGCAGTGGGCGCGTTTGATCATGGACGCCCGTGGCCTCTCGTCACGCTGCGGCAAATTCATTCCAGCATCATTCATTGCGTATCGAGCGAGCCATCAACTCAGTTGGCTGGCGACGGTCTCATTACGCGCACTCCGGGTCTGCTTTTAGGAATTCAAACCGCGGACTGCATTCCCGTTATTCTGGTGGACCGCAAAACTAAAGCGATAGGCGTCTTCCACGCAGGCTGGCGGGGAACGCTCAACCGAATCGTCGAAAAAGGCGCCGGCGAAATGCGGCGCTGGTTTGGAACCATGCCGCGTGACATCCAGGCCGCGATCGGACCAGGTATTGGAGGATGCTGCTACGAAGTCGGCATCGAAGTTCGTCAGGACTTCAATTCACAGTTCGCGTATGCATCCGCTCTTTTTCGCGAGACTCTCGAATCCGATCCAGTTCGCGAAAAATATCCCATGCTTTTTCTCAGCGCTCGCGCGCCGGGTCACACCGACCTGCCAAAAAAAATATTCCTGAATCTGCCGGAGGCGAATCGCCGTCAGTTGCTTTCCCTCGGGCTTCCACCAAGGAACATTCATGTGTCGTCTCTTTGCACCGTTTGCCGCGTTGACCTGCTCTTTTCTCATCGCGCCGAAAAAGCAATCACCGGCAGGATGATGTCTGTCGCTGGAATCAGAGAACAAACCTAAAGCTTTCCGCCGACTCTTCCTGACGCACCTGTAGGCCAAGTGTGAGAATTCGTCGAGAGGAAACGAGTGGAATAGGATGTGCAATAGAATATGGAAAGAACCAGATCCGAAGGAGCGGCATTACTTAGCCCCGGACGTAAGTCCAGGGTAGAAGTGAACAAGATCATGCGTCCCAAAGGGCGCAACAGTAGTTCTCACAGCAACTCCTCTGGTCCCGACGGCCAATCCCCGACTTCAAGCATGGATTTTCCTCCGTCAGGTTAAAATCGCATCCATGCGCCCGATTTTCGAATGGAATATTGGCCATCGTTCCCTCTCACTGGGAAAACGAACCCTAATCATAGGCGTCGTGAATGTCACTCCCGATTCATTTTCCGACGGAGGTCAGCATTTCGATCCCGAACGTGCATTGGCCCACGCGCTAAATCTCCTGAACGAAAGCGCCGACATCATTGACATAGGCGGGGAGTCTACCAGGCCAGGCGCAACGGTACATCTCTCGCAGGCGACATCCCTCGCAAATTCCAAATCAGCAGTCTCCGAATCCGAGGAACTCGAAAGAATAATCCCGGTGATTGCAGCTCTAAAAAAGGCGCGTCCTGAATGTGTTATCTCCGTGGACACATACAAAGCCGCCGTCGCCCGCAAAGCAATAGAGGCCGGAGCTGAAATCGTGAATGACGTTAGTGGGTTTCGCTGGGACCAGAGAATGCCTAAAACCCTCGCGGAACTGAAGTGTGGAGCGATCCTCATGCACGCCCGTGGACGCCCCGACGAATGGCATGACCTGCCCCCCGCATCTGACATTGTTGTCCAGGTGAAGCGCGAACTCCGGGATTGGGTGGATGTCGCGCTCATGGCAGGGGTGAAGCGCGATCGCATTGCTTTCGATCCGGGTTTTGGATTCGGCAAAAGCTTCGAGGAAAACTATCCATTATTAAAACGCTTCGATGAATTTCACCAGCTTCGCTACCCGCTGGTTATGGGAGTCTCGCGAAAGTCTTTCATCGGCCGCGCCATCGCGCAGAATGGCAAAGATGCCGCAATCAGTGACAGAGTTTACGGAACCATAGCAGCAGAAACGGCGGCAATCCTCAAAGGCGCGCACATGATTCGAACTCACGATGTAAGGGCTGCCGTTGATGCGGCAAGAGTTGCCGACGCGGTGAGTTAAGGCGACCTAAACCGGGACCGCGGTCTCTTCGATAATCTCCAACATCGCCTGCTCAGCCTGTTCCAATTTCCGAAGCGATGTCGAGTACTGTCCGGCCACGACTACTCGATGCGCAAAGACCGGTACTATCAGCGGCTTGAAGTCTTCAGGCACGCAGAATCCGCGTCCTTCAAGAAAGGCCGACGCCTGCGCCGCCCGGTACAGCATCTGCGAGCCTCGCGGCGAAACGCCAAGCGAAAACTGCTCCGAGTCCCGCGTTCTGGCGACGATTGAAAGCGCATAGTTGACCAGTGATTCGTCAACGTTTACTTGACTTACAGCCTCCTGCATTTCCAGAACATCCGCTCCGCTGAGCACTGGTTGCAGCAATTCCAACTGCGCCGTTCCCGCTTCCGACCGAAGAATTTCGCGCTCTGCTTTGGCATCCGGATACCCCATGCTCACGCGCATCAGGAACCGATCTAATTGTGATTCCGGCAGCGGATAAGTTCCGTGATGTTCCGACGGATTCTGCGTCGCAATCACAAGAAATGGCTGCGGCAGCGGATAAGAATTTGAGTCCACCGTTACCTGGCCCTCGTTCATGGCCTCAAGCAGCGCCGATTGCGTCTTCGGAGTGCTGCGATTAATTTCGTCCGCCAGCAGAACGTTCGTGAATACCGGCCCGCGTTTGAACTCGAACTGCTGCTCGATGGCTGAGTAAATCGAAATGCCCAGCAGATCCGACGGAAGCATGTCGCTGGTGAACTGCACCCGCTGAAAGCTGCAATCGAGAGCGCGGGCAATCGCCTGTGCAAGCGTGGTCTTGCCTACCCCAGGTACTCCTTCAATGAGCAAATGACCGCGCGCGAGAATAGAAATAAGAGCGAGATGAATGACATCATCTTTGCCGCGAATCACTTTTCGCAGGGTGCTTTCGAGCAAGGCCGCACGATGGAAAGCAATAGTAGCGCTCTCGGACGTCATTCCATTGATTTTACTATGCGCGCAAAGCACCCATATCAACGGAAAATGTTACCAACGTCACAGGGACCAAACTGTCAGACGGGTACCCGTCCCACCGAAGGTTTAGGTTTCTGTCAGCACTACTAAGACTGGGGGTGCCCCATCCTTGCGCGATTTTCGCAAGGGTGGGAGGCAAGGCTGCTGACGCTGAATCCGAAGGGAAGCGCCGAATCGAACTCTCAAATTACTGCATAAACTCCGCAGGCCGTCCCGTCAACCGTTCAATCCGTTTCGCAATGGGAGGATGCGTCGAGAACAAGCTTCCGAAATTCATCCCAAGAAACGGTTGGACGATGAAAAGGTGTGCCGTTGACGGCGTACCCAACATGGGCACTCGCTTCGAGTACGCGTCCAGCTTCGATAGCGCACTCGCCAGCGCATAAGGGTTCCCCGTGAAATGCGCACCCGTCTCGTCAGCCTGATACTCGCGCGAACGGGAGACCGCCAACTGAATCAACATCGCCGCAAACGGCGCAAGAATCAGCATCAAGAGGCCGCCCATTCCTCCACCCTGGCGGTCTTCACGATCGCCTCCAAAAAAGAATCCGAACCGAGACATGAACGTTACCGCGCCGGCCAGCGTCGCGGCGATCGAGCTAATCAAAATATCTCGATTATTGACGTGACCAAGTTCGTGCGCCAGCACGCCTTCAAGTTCCTCGTCGCTGAGCAGATTGAGAATTCCCTGAGTTACCGCGACAGACGCGTGCGAGGGATTTCTTCCAGTAGCGAATGCATTCGGCGAATCCGTTGGGATCACGTAAATCTTCGGCATCGGAATGCCGATCTTTTGCGTGAGCCGTTCCACCACGCCGTAAACCCTGGGCAAATCTTCCCGCGTGGCCGGCTTCGCCCGATATGTCGCTAAAGCAATCTTGTCCGAATAGAAATAAGCGACAAAGTTAGTTACAGCAGCAACTCCCAATGCTAGCAACATGCCATTCTCACCGCCGAAACCCCGGCCAATCGCCATCAGCAGCAGCGTCATCGCGGTCAGTAAAAAAGCGGTCTTGAAGGTATTTCCCATAAGGGTTTTCCATGTGATTAGATGAACCGCGCGCCGCCAAGATTCACTCCAAAAACAGGCGCGAGCAGTCTTATTTATATTTTGTCATTCCGAACGAGGCGAAGCCTCGGAGGAATCTGCTTTTCAGTCGAAAAATCTTCAGAATCACGCCGTGTCAACTGCCGGAGGCCGCACAATCAGCGGCACCACCGCGCTAACCAGCATGATCACGGCGATGATCTGTAAAGCCTGCGAATAATGTCCGGTGTGCTGGCGAATATGCGCAATCAACGTTGGTCCCAGAATCCCCGCAAATCCCCAAGCCGTGAGGATCAAACCATAAACCGAACCAACATTCTCCGGACCAAAGTAGTCCGCGGCGAAAGCGGGCATGGTGCCGAATCCGCCTCCGTAGCAAAGCAGTATCAGAAAAGCGAGGATCGTGAACGTAGAGAAATCCGTGATGCGGGGCAACATCCAAAAGATCACGGCCTGAATTAAAAACATCAAAAAGAATACCCAGCGGCGTCCAATCAAATCTGAAAACCAAGCCCACAGAAAGCGTCCTGCTCCATTTGCAATCGAGATGATTCCCACCATCCCTGCGGCAACGGCGGCGGTTACGCCGGTAATTTCTTCAGCCATCGGGGCGGCTTGCGAAATAATGGCGATACCAGCCGTGACATTCAGAAACAACAATGCCCACAGCGCGTACCATTGCCACGTCGCCACAGCTTCTCCCAACGTGTAGGCCTTCGTCGAACGCTGCTTCTTTTGCGCCGCGCTGGGCGACCAACCCTCTGGGACATACCCTTCCGGCGGGTCTTTCATAAACAGCGCGGCACCCGTGACCGCAATAAGGTAAGCGATGCCCAGCACAGCGAAAGTTTTCAGCACTCCCACACTCACGATCAGGCGGGTCGCGATGGGCGCGGTAATCAGCGCTCCCGCGCCGAATCCCGCCACGGCAATGCCCGTAATCATTCCGCGTTTGTCAGGAAACCATTTCACCAGCGTCGCCACCGGCACGATATATCCCAAGCCCAGTCCGATGCCGCCGAGCAACCCATAAGAAAGATAGAGCCACCACAATCCGTTAGAGGAGAAGTATGCTAACCCGACTCCCACGCCATAGAAAATTCCGCCCGCTACCGCAACCGTGCGCGGTCCGGATTTCCGCATCCAAAGCCCGCCAACAAAAGAAGCGAATCCCAAAACCAAAATAGCGATTGTAAAAGTAAGCGTCACTTGCGAGATCGTCCACCCAAACTCTTTTGTCAGCGGGATACGAAACACGCTCCATGCATACACCGCGCCCAGGCCGATCTGCATGATCACCCCAGCCACGGCGATGCCCCACCGATTCGGGAGAGCGGTAGTTGTACCGGAAGTCGCGTTTGCCATAGCAATACTCCTTGGAATTGAAGTTCACCGCCGCAAAGCCCACGTATCTTACGCTAAGCCGATCAATCTGGTATTTACAGGATTAGCGATTCCCCCTGCGTCAGTTAGAAGAACGATGGAGCGCCGGGCGTCCCCGCCCGACAGGACGGGCGGGGCGCCCGTCTCCTTTTCAAAAATAGTGTGTTTAAATCAATTTATGTTCGCCCGTAAGATCCGCGTCGAATACGAAAATAACGGCCAGCTCCTTCCCTGCCCCATTAAGTGGCTCGATAATTTCTCTATGCGAGGCTTCACCAATGCCACCGTCTTCGACGACACTCTTCCCATCGCGGACGGCCTGATGGAAATCGGAAAAAATGTTCCCTTGGATAAATTAAAAGGAGCGATGGAAGATTGGTTCAGGCGAAAAAGCTATCTTGCTAAAGAAGCATCCCTAAAAATACGCGAGTGAATCGCCTCGGGCGGGGGGGCCCCATTTCTCACCGCCTTGCGAGAAGTGGGATTCCACAACATCTTATTTACTTTTTGTCATTCCAAACGAGGCGCGAGCCTCGGAGGAATCTGCTTTCCATCGTTGAAGAAAATAAAAATCCTTGTTTCGACGTTTGGGATTCCCGGCCTTTTGCAAAGAAGGCACGAGACGTGCCCCGATTTATTGCGCGCCCACTATAAGGCAGGAAACCCGGTAGTGTCCCATCTGTCTCCGATTTGGATTTGGAATGGCGACGAGTTCTGCCTCCATAGGGAGCAACGCTGCGGATACGGGAGTGAATCCCATCGCGAAGACGCTGAACGTCCCGTACTCCGCCACGCTCATTTGTCGGCCCCAGACTCGACGGATCGGTCAAGCCTTGTTGGGCTAAACCTTCTTCAGCGATGTTTGGTGGAGCTCCCTACGACCGTCATTATCCCACTTGACGACCGCGTCATCCTCGTTAGCTTGCTCAACCGTGCCGAATTCCCAAGTCGGTTTTCCGGACTCGCCCAAACCCATGACGCGATCCCCAGGATCCAGTTCCTCGTCGGAGGCTGAAGACACGGCGAGCGGTGGTCTCTTGGCACGGTCTGAATCAGGAGTCGCCCCAGGGTGTGAGAGCGGCGGTTGTTGAGCTTTGTCCAATTTGGGTGCTGAATTATTGCCGTTATGTGTCATATTCCGTTTCGCTCCATTTGAAGAGGTCTAGACAGCATCCTTCGCAGCGGCTGTTCATCTCCTCAATAGAGATAGCATAGGCTCGGAAAGAATAGTTCGGCTGGTCCCGATTGCACAGTTCTCACAATTAATCTGGCTGCGGTGTCCCAGATTGTTACGAACTCGAGTGCTGCGTGAGAACGTGGGAGAGAGCAGCGTTCGGTCGCGAAGCGACGGCATTCAATAGCCCGCCACGTAAAGTGGCGGGAGCGCAAAGCGGGAAAATAGAGCGGCTTTAGCAGACGACACTGAGTTTCGTAACAGCCCAGATTGGTGCCGCATGGATGCTGGCAACTACAGTCCCCACGCCCACTCGGCGGCAGCCCAAAGTGGTCCAAAGTGACCAGACATCCTCCTTGGCCCCTTCTATCGTGTTTGTGGCGAAGACGTGAGACGACTCTTGCAAAAGCCAGCCACCTTCCTCATTTTACAAGTGAGGCGCAACATGGAAACCGTATTGATTGTTCTTTTGGTCGTGTTTTTGCTCGGCGGGGGTGGCTGGGGATACTCTCGTTTGCGCGGCTAGCCTCATCACGGGATGATCGCGCGACCAATGCGCCTGATTTCATTTACAGAACTTAATTAGGGAAGCTAGACGTTCGAAATAGACTCGCGACCCCTCTTTCGGTTCCCTGAATTAAGTCAGCCAACCGAAGTTTTCTTCTTAACGCTTCCAGGAAAGCCGGCGCCCTATGCCTTCGAGTGCGATTCTGCGCGAAGTTCAGCAACTCTACA
>PNAR01000093.1 GCA_003169715.1 Acidobacteriaceae bacterium
CATCGGTGCTGCCCTTCCAGTAAATACCGTCCGGTTCGTTCCATACTTCCCACCGCCAGGTTTTAACCTCCGCACCATATCGCTGGCGCAAATGAGTCGTGAGCGCAAAAATCAAGTCACCCCACTTCTTGTAATCTTTCGGAGGATAACTCCACCCGGTTTCAAATTCGCCGTTCGGCCAACTATGCTTGTAAGGCTCAGGATGCGTGGACAGCGCCTCAGGCATGAATCCAAGTTCGACGAGAGGCTTTACTCCGGCGTCGCGGTATTCGTCGAAAATCTTATCGAGGATGGTCCAGCTATAAACAGGATTGCCGCTGGCATCCTCGGTATAAACGTTGGTGGATCCCCATTTCAAGGAGGCGATGCCATCGCCACTGGTAAGCAGATTGTGGGTCCGAATGTAAACCGGCACAGGACTCAACGAGGCCAATTCACCGAGCAACTTCTTCCCGTGAGGAGTGTAGGTATAGTTTGGCTCGTCATATCCGAAGAAGCTCCAGATCGGCGGAAGTGCTCCCTCGGTTTTCGCGAAGTCCACGGTTACGGATACAGGAGGTACCTGTTGCGCGAGAGCCGCCGGAACCAAAAACGACAGCAGAGCCCAGGCAATGAAGAAGAACGAGCCGGGGAGCAGTCGGGCTGGGCGACGACGAGAAAATAATCTCTGCTCATTCCGCGCCGCATTTCGTAATCCGAGAAAACGCATATGGGAATCTCCGGGTTCAGAAAACGAGCCAAATCCCTTTCTGGGTGATGGCACATTGCTTCGTGATCGGTAGGCAACACCGAATTTGATCTTTCAATGTAGTCGATTCACGCCATCAATCCAACTTCTTCGCCAAAGATATTCAGGATTGAGCCTGCTCGCGTAGGTAGTGTGGTAACGATTCTCGATTTCCCCGGAGTGCCGCCATACCGGCTCATTTGGTTGCCGTGCAGGAATCGCGTTTTGACTATTAAAGGATGAGCGTATATCCTTTAATAGCACGACTCACTATTAAAGGATAGCTTTACCCATGCGAGCCTCACAATCGAAGAATCGGCTTGGGACCTATCTCACGAGTTCAGTCGCAGGCGAGACCGTCCGGGCATTCCTGCCGCCCCCGTTGCCGCCGGTGCCCGAGCTGGAAATCAGGCGACTGCATCAGCAGCTTGATCGTGCCAATCAGGGCCTTGGCCGCCTTAATGGCATGACCAAACTGCTCCCGGATGTCCGATTCCTCCTTTACTTATATGTCCGCAAGGAGGCGATCGTCTCCTCGCAAATCGAAGGTACGCAATCATCTTTTACGGACCTCCTCCTATTTGAGAATGAAGCAGCCACAAACGTGCCCGTTCAGGACGTTGAGGAAGTCTCGAACTACGTAGCTGCCATGCAACATGGTCTGCGCCGACTCAGGGCAGGATTCCCGCTGTCACTTCGTTTGATTCGGGAGATTCACGCTATTCTGCTCAAAGGCGGACGAGGCGCGAACAAGACGCCGGGCGAATTTCGTCGAACCCAGAACTGGATCGGGGGAAGCCGCCCCGGGAACGCGTCATTCGTTCCCCCACCCCCCGAACGCTTGATGGAATGCTTGGACAGCTTTGAGCGTTTCCTTCACGACGATAGACACAGATTGCCTGTTCTCGTGGACGCGGGCCTCGTGCATGTCCAGTTCGAATCGATTCACCCATTCCTGGACGGAAATGGAAGAGTTGGGCGATTGCTCATTACCCTCCTCCTGTGCGCAAAGGGAGCTCTAAGTGAACCACTTCTGTATCCCAGTCTCTACCTCAAAACCCACAGAAGCCAATACTACGATTTGTTGCAGCGAGTTCGAACCGAAGGAGCCTGGGAGGATTGGCTTGCATTCTTTCTTGATGGGGTCGCAGATGCAGCCCAGGAGGCCGCAGACACGGCGCGGCAAATGTTGAGTCTCTTTGCCAAAGATCGAGAAAAGATACAAACGCTTGGGCGGGGCGCCCCATCAGCATTGCGCATTCAAGAACTCATGCAACGGAATCCGTTCCTTCGCATCGGAGCGGCAGCCAAAGCGCTGAAACTGACTATTCCGACAGTCACAAACGCTCTGAATCACCTCGTGCAACTTGGTATCGTCAAGGAAATCTCCGGGAAACAAAGAGATCGAATTTTCGCCTATTCACGGTATGTCAACATGGTGAGCAAAGGAACTGAACCTCTTGTAACCCGCTAGGGCCTTCGGTCTCACACTTTTATCGAACCCCGGCAATCAATCCATTTAGCTTTCAGGTCGAAGACATGTGTCGCTTTCCGTCTCGTTTATCTGTCTCTAAATCTGCTCGCATTGAAAACCTGGAGACTGCCATTGCTTTGCACGGACTCGTTGATTGTTCTGACCGCCGCTTCAGCTGCGCGAAGGCTGAGCTCGTCCACGTCAGCAAACACACGCACATCGGGTTTCATGGTCCCACGCCACCTTGGTTCTTAAAATCAGAACAGTCCAGCACTCTACAATATTCAGGCACTTATGCTTCGTGATACGACAATTGGTTGACCTTCTCCTGGGAGGGCGCTCGATCACCGCTCCACTCCAGCACGACCTTGATTTCGTCTGAACCGTGGTGCTGAAACGCGGCGTCGAATTCGGTGTAGTTGTGCCGGTTCGTAATGAGGTCTGCCACATGTTCGTGCCAGCGGGTCTGTGCCTGGGCGAGGTCATTGACTGCCATTTGGAAG
>PNAR01000014.1 GCA_003169715.1 Acidobacteriaceae bacterium
GCCATCCCTCAACGGAGATGAACAATAGTAATTCTCGGCGACTGAAACGCCCTTATCTACACGAAGGATCACTTCGTACCTCTGTTTTGCTGGGCGAAATCGTAGCCCAAGGCCTCCGGCAGGATGTTGTTCGCTATCTGTGGGATTGCCGAATCGTTTCGTCAGTTGCGGTAAAGTCTCACCCAACTTGGCTTGCACGGATGCGCTCCAAGCCGCAATTCCAACCAAAATCAATAAGGCGCACCTGAACCGCGACAACACCCGGAGATGCCCGGGGTCAATGGATAATCGGCGATTTTCCTTCGTGAAAAACATAAGCACTTCCTTGCGCCTGCGCGCGCAATACAGCGGGAAGAGAGCGAGGTGTTAGATGGGGGCGCCTAACGGACTTGACGCGTTATCACAGTAGCCCGCTTCAGAGCGAAGTAAAGCCTTCCTGATTATCTGTTTCCTATCGGATTGGTCCGGCGACGAGCTTTTCCAGCGCGCGCAACATATCTATCAGCCCACCGGTATCCCGGCCGCAATATGCCCGAAGCGCCGCGCGTACTCTCGCTCGTTCCGTCGACATAACTTGGCCGAACGTTATTCTTACAAATTCCCGTTGCGCGAAATCCCCGGATCCAATTTCGAGCTCGCCATAGTCGACACCGGTCAGAGCCGGCAAGACCGCTTTGAGTGAGGCGCTGCCATTTTGCGACGGATGATAATAGGAAAAATCATCGAATAAATCGTAGAGATCGACAAAACGTGGTAGGAGCGATTCAAACCAGTCTTGATATTGCGGAAACACCGAGACGCACTCTTTGAGACAGGCAACCTCGAAATCTACGTTGTAACCGATGATGCTGCCGGAATTTTCCAAAAGATTCGCCAGTTGGCACAAGAGATCAGGCCTCGGGTCGGCACAGCCTTCGACGAGAAATTCGAAGTGCGCTGGTAAGGCTCCCTCGAATTCAACCTTGTGTAGCGAGAACTGAAACGGAATCTGGCCGTAAGGACGCGATCGATCGTAAAAAGGTATAGCCGGTTGAACTGTCTCGAAGTCGAGAAAGTACAGCGGGTAGACGAGACGGCGCAGAAAGGCACAGATCGCCACCGCATCGACATGGGGCGTTCCACTCCGATGTGACGCAACCTGGCGGGATTGCAGCTCGTTTAAGCTGAAGTCGGTCGGAATTTCGTCGATCTTCATGACAGTCTGATTCAATAACTCCCAAGCCTTTTTCCCGGCCCTCCGAAGATCAAAAACGCTCGGGTTCGGAAGGAATTTCCAGCAAACCACTTTTAAGGAACACTCGTAGGGCGTGTTACAATGCGTCGAAATCTTAACTTCCGGGCAGGAAACCGAATCGATGACATGAAACATCTCCCTCACCTTGGGTTCCACAGTCGCCATCAATTCTGCGACAGCCTGGGTCACGTCGATCTTCGAGAATAATGCAACTGGATCGACAATACCGTTTCGCACATACCTGTTGTTAATGTGCAGGAGATAACAGCGGCGAATGCGCAAGCCGGTTCCCTCGTACACATACCGTTGAAAGGCGAGATCTCCCAGGTAGACTGGCTTAACACCGGTCGAGCTTTTGACCTCGATGATATCCCAAAAGCCGTTTCCCACCGGCTCCAGAATATCCGCCCGGCTAAAGCAACGTTCGAAAACGAATGCGGCTTCGAAGAGAGCCCTGTTTGTCGCAAGCGCAGCCTGCGTCGCCCTTACCGGCTCGTCGAATCCCTCGAGCTGCCCGAGATCTAACCCGTTTGTAAACAGTCTCTTGGCCCAAGTGCCGACTTCGTGGCCCTGTTCGAAGATGGCTGAGGTCCTAGCGTCAATCGCTGGGATCACCTTCTTATTGTTGTAACTGATCCAAAGCGCCTTCGGACATTGCAAGCCAATCAGATACTTGCTTTTCGAAAGGAGAACGGGGCCGCGCGCTGCCTTCGGCTGCGGCTCCGCAGCGTAGATGCCGATGAGTTCGAAGAAGCGACGGAGGAGCATATTTTACCTTAATGAATTAGCTCGCTTCGGTACGCCGTTCTCACGGTCTCCACTAGGATCGTTCGTGAGACAGTCTCTGAAACCCATCTTTTAGGTCAGCGCCATCTAAATCCGTTGACGCCGGCCTAAATGTTGATCGGTCTCAAAATCACAGGGGGAGTGGCATGTCGGCGGGAAGGTGCGATCAAGTCCAAGGCGGACAAAATTTCGCCGGTTGCCCGAACTGTGTGCCAAGAAGCCGTCTCGGGCGCAAGAAAGGCGTCACGCAATGCAGCTGCTACCGCGCTATCCCCTCGGAGATCATTATAGCTAAGGAATCCTTCAATCACATGAGTTTTGTGCTTACGATTTGCCTGGGCATGATTAATTCGACGTAAGAAAAATAATGCCGCCAACGCCATCGCGGCGCCTGGACTCATACTCCACCACCGCGCTTGGTCTTCGTGCTCAAACTCGCCCCGAGGTTGCGGGTTACCGGAGCTAGTAAAGCTGGCCGAAAGCGGCGCCTCCAAGATAAGCACACTTGCCTTGTGCTCAGTGATAAATTGTCCAACCCGATCCGCAGCTCGATAGAATTGCATCCCGCTGCCCCGGGGCCGTTCACTAAATGCACTAAATGCAACGCCACAAGATGCCTTCTTGCCAGAAAAACCCAGATCCACGGCGATTACCGGCAGACCGCGCAAACCGATCGCAGCCCTCTTATTTTTGAAAAGACGCCACAACATGAAGCCTCAGTACACTTCCGCCGCCGAAAGCGCGAGGGCTTTGTTTTGAACCCTGACGGCGCAAACAGGTTCGGCCGATCTCGAGATGATTTCCCCGTCCATTCGAATCGCAAAGGAGCCGCGCGGCACGCACGGGCGCCGACCAAATGCCAAGGTCAAACCGGGAGAGGCGGATCCGGCTCGTCTCCTGGGATTCTTGCTTTCTCTCTTAGCGGTTCCTTAAACTCCTTCTTCTCTCTTCTCTTAGTCGTGCTCGTGGCTGGATTCCCCCGGTTCGGCCTACACATTGAAGGCCTGACTCGTCGCCTGGCAGAAGCAGCCGAACTATTGCAGATCAAGCTGCTTGACCACATCATAATCGGCGCGCCCGCCGAGGGACGCCAAGCCTATTTTAGCTTCAAAGAAGCGGGCGTACTGTGAGTGATCAGGCAGTTTAAACACCTGCGGCCAAGTGCAGAGCGCTACTACCTGCTGGAGTCGCTACGCGGCTCTGAACCCGCGCTGAAGACATCGATGATTTAATCTTCTGGCCTTATTGTCCTTACGATCAGCTGACCAGCCGGCTACCGGCTTCGCAAGCGCGTTTTCGCAGCTATTGTCGCTTGATGAAATAGCGAATCAAGAGCATCCATTGTGCACCAAGCACAATGTGCCAACACTCGCGAACCGTCAGACTCGACAACGTAAATAGCCCGACCTTTACGCCGAAGTAGGCAACATGTTCGCCAGGTGTAGGCCAAACCTTGTCGAAAATTTGAAACCCTGCAAAGCCCCAAACAACAAGAGTCAGCAATATACAAAGGATCGCAGCTTGGAACGTGAACACGTAATCGGGAAATCCACCGGGGTGGTGTTCAGCAACCTTTTCGATTTCTGTTGCCTGTAGAAGCGCCTGCGCATTACCCGCCCAGGCAAACGATAGTCCTACAAGAACTGCTGCGAGAGGCAGCAAAACTGCGTCTGCTGCGGTTCCGACGTCGATCGGGATAATCTTGGCTAGCACGGCGCCGACACCCAAATGAAGGAGAAGCCAGGCGTTAATTAGCCGCCGGATTCCGGGTTTCCCCCCGGTTCCACAAAAGAACCAACGCCAGAAGCTTATCGACGGCGAATCACGATTCATCGCCACTACCCCGGATTTTTTTATAAAACGATCGAAGATGATTGAGCAGTCGCTTTCGCGCTGTGGCATCCGAAACATCATCTTGCGCAATATTCGCAGGGTTACCGCGCAACTGCTTCTTCGTACGTTTCGCTCCCTTATTTGGTTTTAGCCAAGCGCCCGCATCGTCGCCAGTAGCGGCCGCTGCGCGCGCCAAACGCTCAAGTTGTTCAGAGTTAAGATTCTCGCCTCTGAGCTCTGCTTTCCCCTTGTCTCCATTTGCTGATTCGAGCACTTGCTGAAAAGGCTTAACAAAAGCGTCGGCATCGAACGCATTGGGTCGGGAGACGATCATCCAGAATTTGGAAATGGAATACGCGCTAGAGAGTTGCGAAATGAAGTCCGCGGGATCTTTGATGTCATCGACGTCGAAATTCGCTCTCATTTCATGTGCTCGATCTGACGCGTTCATCAATCGTGCGAAACGCTGAGCGATGTTCGACGTGCTCGGTGCGAGGCGAACTTTCTTCGCGATTGCACATACCTCTAGGTCGACGTCCAATACGACGTGAGTGTACGGAGCGGTCTCGAACTCTTGGTCGACGAAGCGATGTGCGGAGGCGTCATAAAGCTCCAGTCGCTCTCGGGAGGCCCGCCCTAGGCGAAAATACAAGCCCGAAGCGTCGATCGGAGTAACATTTCCAATATGCCACATGAGCCCTTCACGAAAGTCAGCCGATGGAAGGGAGGTGACGACTTCGCGTAACATTTCGGACCGGCTGCGTTCGGCGTCGAAAAGTTCGCGCTGTTCTGCCGGGTAGACCTTTATTCGAAAAAGTTGAAACTGGAGCATGGATGGGATTTGTGCGTCACGCCGCCGCTTTGACCAGTCGACTTCTAATAACTAATGGTGCGCAATCACTCGCTCGCTGGCAAGAGTACAATTTCTCCTGCGTAGCGTGTGGGCGGAAGCGCCATGCTAGTTTCCATCTCCCTGAGAAACGCAGCAGGTCCCGATCCGATGGGTATTTTTCGGTGGATACGGCCGTAAACTGAACCGCTTTGGTGAATACCGGCCGCCTATTCTCACTTTCGGAGTTTACACGCGGCCGCGTCGGGCAATCGCGCGCTGGCCGCAACAGTTGAGAAACGCAAAACTTGTCACATGTTTAGACCCCACTAAAGGCTAGTCGAGATACGTTAGCGGCCACGCAAAAGCAAAATCGTATCTCCCTATATAAAAGGCCGTTCTGAGGTACTCCAAGTCGGCCTCCCAGTCGGCAATGGCACAGGACATATCGACGAACGACCTTCGTTTCGCGTTGCGAGCAAATGCCGCCAAGCAATCTGCCATCTTCTGAAGTCGCGGAGAGGACTGTGCCGTGCCCCACTGCTCCATGTACCCGGCGTTATTAACGCGCGGGATTTGCTGACAATAGATGTAGTCCAAAATGTCGCGGCGGTTGCCGGCCGAGACTCCATTGGACCCAACGCGATAGCCCATAAAGGAGAGGAGTCCGTCCTGGTACCAAAACTGGTCCCCAGACAATGCCTCAGATGAGGGTAATATCCCGGTGTCTGGCCAGAGAAAAGACTCCTCCGAGAGTTCGATGAAGCGTTCGCTGATCTTGGTTCGGAGCTTTTTGGCTCCCTCTCGGCTACGGAAAAGCAGCTCCGCAAGAATGATCTGAAGTGTCGCTGGATTGTCCCATGAGGCCTCAGTCATTATCGCGAGTGCAGGCCAATATTCGTTAATCAGAGGTCGGTCTACGCCAGATGGTTCGGAACCGGCAGTGTTCGGCGTTAAATCAACAGTCTGTTCGCTTGAAAGTAGCATGGCTGATACAGAAGCATGAAATATTCCCGCCCGGAGAGAGCGCATCACGCGCCATCTGCTCCTTCAGTACTGCGAACTCGACACGGCGGCGATGTTGATGGTCTTCACTCAATGGAGCAGATGACGACGGAAGAAGCGCGAAAACTAGTGCCGAGTCCCCGGCCCGCAATCTGGAAATTTACCCTTCGATTTTAGTCAGCGCTTCGCTCATGGCAGATTCAACCGCCATCCACCCTTGGGCTTCTCCACGCAGTTGCCGTTGAAATTTACGTCGGTAGTGACGTGCTATTGTCACAATTGCTTCGACAACTTCCGGAGCGCTAAATTCCTCAATGAGCGCGTCAATTTTCTTCACAAGCGGGTCGTTCATGGATGGCATGTTCTCACTGTACGCTGAATCGCTCGTGTTGTTAAGTTGAGAAACATTAGGACGCCGTCTTGACAGGCAATACGGTCGGATTGCAGCGTAAGACAAATCTGCCGAGATGAACCTAGAAACATACCGCCAGCATATTCGCTTGATTGCTTACGGAAAAAGATTACCCGATGGCGTGTATCTCGTTCGCCCCCGGCAATCGGATATTCCTATCGGAATGTGGGAAACGATTTCTAGAGCTGAAACGGCGGCGAGGCCTGATCCTTCCTGGAACTTGTTGAAGGCTCATAGAAATGAAGCGGCAATTACGTTTCTAACCTACCCGGAGTTCGATCTTGATCCTCACCCGGCGTTAGCCGAGGCGACCAAGATCAATCTAAATAGCGGATCAATTATTCGGACAGATTATCGGCAGCGCACGAATCCGCCCATTCTACATCGCAAAGAGACTTTTCTCCCGCCTGGTGATCAACGTGTTCCCGACTATGCCGCCCTGACGGAGCAGGAAGAAGAAGCCGGTCTTTACCGTGATCCGTCACGGATTGGACTTCGCGTGCAGTGGTTAACGCTCCTGAAGCGACTTGGTTTGGCGTACGAGGGACACAAGCTCGTTTCGCCGATGGTGCCATTGCCTGAGTCTGATGGAGGAAACCTCGAAAAACCCGATGTGGCTCGCCATCGCACAGCCATCAAGCGGTACGACCTGTCTAAGCCCGTGAAGCAGCTGTTGGAGCGCGGTCTGCTGCGGAAAAACGAGACGTTCTTCGATTATGGATGCGGACATGGCATGGATATCGAAGCTCTCCAAAACCTTGGGTATCAAGCCACCGGTTGGGATCCCGCGTTTCGACCGACTGCCCCGAAAGTCTCTGCTGCCGTGGTAAATCTTGGGTATGTTCTTAATGTTATTGAGGAACCCCTGGAACGCGTAAGCGCACTACGCGATGCATATTCCCTGGCCGGGCGTGTGCTGTTGGTATCAACGATGGTCGCTGGCCAAGAGAATAGCGCCCATACTCGGACGTATCGAGACGGTTTTCTTACCAAGACGAAAACATTTCAGAAATTCTATGCCCCAGGAGAACTGGAGGCATTGATCGAACAGGCGCTCGATACCGAAGCGATCACCCTTGGGATGGGAATATGCGCCGTTTTTCGTGATCAGGATGAGGCTGAGCTATTTGAGGCTGGGCGAAGCCGCCGCCGCATCGACTGGACAGAGATCAGCACACACTTGCGATTCTCGACAGCTCCGGTCCGAGATCGTCGGAATGTTGACCGTTACGAGCTTAACAAGGAACTCTTCGATCAGTTCTGGCAGGTGATGCTCGACTTTGGGCGAGTTCCCGAACCTGGCGAGTTTGACCGGCTCAGCGACGTTCGAAAAGCTGCTGGTGGCATAAATAAGGCGGTGGCCTTGCTTATCGCACACAATGGCGACGAGCTTTGGCAGATAAGCAGGAAGGCGCGATCAGAGGATGTGCTTGTCTATCTGGCGATGACAAACTTTCGAAAGCGGTTCCTCCGTCGGGAAATCCCACTGCGCATCAAGAGCGACATTCGCGCATTTTTCGGTGACCTAAGTACTGCGCAGTCGAAGAGTCGGGATCTCCTATTCGCGGCGGGTGATCCTGGCGAGGTGGAACTCGCAGTCGATCAATTGGACTATGGCGTCCTCGATCGCGATGAAATGCACTTCACGTTTCATCGAACGTTGCTCGGACAACTTCCTCCAATACTCCGCGTGTATGTTTACTGCGGAGCTGTTCGCTACGGCAATCCAGAGGAGGCGGATCTCATAAAGATCCATGTGAGGTCGGGCAAGCTAACACTTCTACAATATGACGATTTCCAGAGGAAAAGGAATCCAGTCCTTCTTACCCGAACCAAGATCAATCTTAGAACGCAATTTGTTCAGGTTTTCGACCACAGTGATTCCAGGCAAACCTTAAAACTAAAGGGACGTTTTATGCAGACGCCCCCTACACAATCGCACGGGAAAGCATAACCACTACACTTGGAATGTTATTGCTGGTCGAGATTACCCTGTGTCATGTGCGCCAAGCTCTTGACGCCGTTTGCTTCAGCGCGGTTACCCCCGCCGATAAATGTAGAGCAAATGCTTGGCCCGGGACCCCTCAACATAGAGGAGTCGGGGAACGCTGTCTTGCGGCGCATTGCCTAGCGAAAGCAACACCACTCCCGCTTCTAAACCCTTGAAAATCTTAATGGTGGAATAGTAAACGTCTCGAGAACTAGAATCGTACCGTTCGTAGGTACTGCGAAGACTGAAGCGATCGATTTTAGTAACGTTACGCAGGACCGACTCGTCCTTCGAAGGCCTTATCAAAATTACAATCGCCCCGGGATCGACCTTTTCCTTTGCGGTCAGATATTTGACATCATTAGTAATCTGCTCCAATTCGTCGGCATCGTTACGGGTGACGCGTTCGACGACCTGCGCGCCGATCGGTGACCGCTCAAAACTCACCATGCCCGTAGGATAATTACGATTCAAGAACTCCACAATTGTGCGCGTGTTGCGGCAGTTCTTTGTGAGAACCTTTCGTGCCGGAGCTGGGCTGCAAGGAAAGTCCTTCCAGTGGCCGAATATGTCCTGCTTCGCATCTAAGAGGACTGCATAGTGTGAATCATCTCTCTTCTCCAACAGGCGCTGCAAAAAGGCCAACCATTCGGGACGAAAATCTTGGCCCTCATCGACAATAATCGCGTCAAACTGCGGTAATTGCTCCGGGAGAATGTCCAGCAATTTCAACGGGATTTCCATGTCCCAAAAGTCCGCGCTCTTTTTGTTTTGTGCGTCCCACCAGGTGGGATCTGCTTCCTCGATTTCGCGTTTGGCAAAACTCAAGAACGTAGAAACCAAGACGTTGCTAGCGCGGTCAAAAGATCGGCGTACTTTGGACGCTATTCCGTGATTGTAGAACAAAAGGAGAACTTTCTGTCCGTTCTCACTGAGCCTCTTTGCAAACGTTTGGGCGATGATAGTCTTTCCCGTGCCGGCTGCTCCCTGAACGACCATGCACTTGTTTGCCTCCAGATCCGTAAGGACTTCGAGTTGCTCGTTGGTCACCTGAACGATTTGCTCTGCTTCCCGTGCGAAACGAACGCCCAGCACTTGCACAAAACCAATGCTTCGGGTCAGGCGATTTATTAACGAGCGGCTTTCAAGCGCAGTTAGCCCGGGTCGACTGCTGAATTTAGTTCGAATATGAGACTCCAGCCGGCTCATAGCTAAAGAGATGTCCTGCATTGCCGTTTCGTCGAGGATTTGGTTGGGGTGCACTTCAAATGCCCCTGCATGGCTGCTTAGGCAGCAATCGGGAAAGCACAGCGCCCAATCGACGTAGGCATTGGTAAGCTCGTGCGTTAACGCTCGACCCAAGGTATGTGAAGCGTCGGCGGCTTGTTTAAGAATGTCTTTGCACGGTCGCCCATTCTGAAGCCAGCATCGTTCGACTCCGTCGTATAACAGCAATCCGCCCTTGACCTCAATACAGGTCAGGACGTCCCGTCCATTAAAGACAATGAAATCAATTTCGCACTCTGGCTTGCCGAAAAGCCCACCCGTGAAGCGCTTAGAGTAGAAAACGTGATAGTGATCTGACAGACATTTTAATGTCTGGTACGCCTGAAACTCTGGAATCGCCGGATCAGCACGGCCGGGGAACACCTCAGGATACATTCGTGCCATCTTTTAGAGCCTTAAAGTTGTTGCCGAAATCCTTTGCAAGGGAAACATCCAATCCTGGGGTCACCTCAACGCAAGTCAGATGCCGTGGCCGCCGCTTGATTCCAATAAATAACTTGTGAATGGGCTCCGGGAATATTCCACGTAATTTCAGGGAAGAAATGCCCGAGCCACTCGTAAAAGATGCGGGTATTTTCCTTGATCTCCCACTTATAAGGCAGCGGGATGTCCTCGCACTTGTCGTGGATCCAGTTATTAACGGCACCGAACCGCAGGCTCCCGTGCAGCTTGAGAAGCGCGACGAATTCTACAACGAACGGAACGGTTCTGAACGTTTCGCCAAGGCGGGCTTCAAACTGTGTTTCATCTAAACCCCTGGGCATATAAAATTCATAGAGGTCATGCGCAGCGCGTCGGACCTCTTCAGACGAAAATGAGGCGTGCTCCATCCCGAAATAATATTTCCCTAGTCGTGTCGGTGTCTGAATCGCCGGAAGAGAGCCGATTGTGAACTGCTTTGCATTTACAGGCCATATCGCGGGAGGGGGCGGAGGGGACACCGGCGGAGGACAACTCTGCACGTAATCATAAAGACTCTTGTACATCTTGTCATCGACGCGGCGACTGGCATCAAGTATCTCATATATCCTTATCCAATCGCTCGACTGCAGCTGTAACATCGTTCCAGTTTCGACGTTTGCGGGCTCGCCATAGCCCAAACCCCTCAAAGTCAGATTGCCGCTCGTGGTAAACGCTTGATTACTTTCAAACACATACAATTTGAGATGAATGGATGGATTCGTATACAAATCACAACCTTCGTCTTTTAGGTATTCATAAATACTAATGTCCGACGCACCGGACACGAGGTCCTCCGGCTTCCATCGACAGATGATCCTCCACTTCACTTGGCGCCGCGCCACCGAACGAAGGCGGTGAAGTGCCTCTAGCTTTGCAAAAGGAACGATGATAAGAAGTAACTCGTCTCCCGCTCTGGTCTGCGCTTCTAGCGCAGTATACACGGGATTCCAGACAAGCTCCACAGATCGCTCTAGTTCAAGTCCTTGAAGAACGCTCGCGCAACGCGGCCCCAATCCGTTCGCGCCTCCTGCACCCGATAACGCCGATCGCCATCAGGTTGCTCATCCTCGTATCGTGCCCATGCCGTTAGAAGCAACTTGAGGCCATCGCGCGCATTCACAAGGCGCTCCCTTAGATCCTCTGCCTCAACCGCGCTCACGTCTTTTTCCAGTGTCTCCACGAGCTTGTCGTAAAGCGGATGACTCGTATTTAATGTAACTTTAAGAACGCCTGCAACCTGCTTGACCGAGAAAAACGCAGGGGTTTCAAGGTCCGCTTCAACGATTTCGTACTTTAAGCCCCGTCCAATGATTTTCGCCGCTTCTAGCTTGGCGTCCTCCGGTGCTTTGCCATCCTCGGTGAGATCCTTTGCGAGGGCACTGATTCGTTGGTCGTCGGGCAACTCTTCCTGCTTATCGCTGCTACCCGCGTGGCCCGCTTTTTTTCGCTCTTCCGTCGCTTGCGTCGCCGTCTCTTCCACTAATGTATTTTCATGTCGTTTCTTCTTGCGTGAGTCCCGCTTCTGCTCACGGATCAAGCTACGCATCGTGCGAACATTCTTTTGAATTGCCAGCGCTATCTCTAGCAAAGCGCCGCGTGGATCATCGGTCTCACTCCACTCGTCCACCAATTCGTGTATGGTCTTTTTCTCTTTCGATAGGAGATCCTCAACATCAATTTTTGCCAGTTCTGAGAAATTGTGGGCAGACTGCTTGTTGTTCGTCACCCCAAAAAGGTCGTCAAGGGCCGGAGGGAAATCCAATTCCGCTCCCCACCAGCGCTCCCTAGTATCATACTTGATGGCCCAGTTAGCGTCTAAATCTAGTTCCCGGTTCGCGCGTACGATAGAAACTCCTACGTTTCTGTCAGCATGTTTACCATAACTCGCGTGACCTGTGTCCGTTCGCGCATCTTCCGATTCACGAGCCTCCTTTTTCGCCATCGCGAATCTAAGTATCACAGCGTGATCCTTGCCGCGATGTTTCACGACAAAATGGCGATCGTCTCCCCACTTTTCAAACATAGGCTTGTTGTTGAAAGGTTTAGGACAGGATGTTTTTTCAATCAAATACAGGGGATCGTTCGGCAAAGCCGGCTTGTCGATTGAAGGCGGCGTGGGATTGTTAATGTCGAACGCCGCAAGTCGGATGGTCACGTCGCCTTCCTCTATGAACTTTCTATAGATTCGGCCAATCAACAGTTCGCTGTTTTCTATTATGGTTCGCGCAGTTTTCCACATGCACCGCTCCAACCGAGACCAGACGACCAAAGTGCCGGAAGGTCCGAAGCCGTTGCCGCACTTAAGCCAAACATCCGGGATAGGTTTCTTGATTGGCTCCGGCACTTCGGAATATAGGCTCTGGCGGATGTCATCCACGTCAAGGCATGAGTAGATAGCCGAGTTGTGACCATCACGCCAGGTCCACACTTCGACACGTTGAGCTTGCGAAATGGAGGAGGCTGGCAAGCCCATTCCGAATCGACCGATTCCTGTGTGTTTGTTGTAATCCAGATACTGACCATTCCCGAACTGAAGCGCTTCTCTCAAAGTAGTCGCTTCCATCCCCGTACCGTCGTCTAGCACACCTACTTGCTTGATGCGGGATCTCAACCGTTCCCGGAGCTGCTCTACGTCTTCTAGACAGAGCAGCTGGACGTTCTTGGCCTTCGCTTGAATCGCATTATCCATCAATTCCGCAATGGCGTAAGCGGCGTTTTTGTAGCCGTTATCTTGCATTGCTTTTACGGCAAGATGAGCAGGCACTATTTCGTATGGCATAACTTTGCGACCTCCTTGTGTTTTGGATTTCTGGACGGGGCTAGTCCCAGATGTCTTCCCAGTTCATGAAAGCATCAGATACCGTCGCGAACCCCGGCAGCTCTTTGTCGACGACGGTGACGATTGTGGCCTCTTTGTTACCACCAGCCTTGGGTCCGCGTATCGCCCGCCCAACCATTTGACTGTAGAGAACGAGGGACTTCGTAGGTCGCGCGATAACAGCGCAACTTGTGCGCGGAGCATCGAAGCCTGTTGTCAAAACACCATAATTACATAAAACAATGGATTCGTCCGATTCATTCTTGAACAACTCGATCGAGCGAGTGCGTTCAGAGGAAGCGGTTTTGGTAGTGACAGCGTGAGCCTTCAATCCCCTCGCTAAAAGAACGGCGGCAAGTAAGTGGGAATGGTGTACGGAGGCG
>PNAR01000032.1 GCA_003169715.1 Acidobacteriaceae bacterium
GATAGAAATCGCTGACGCGTTACAACCTCTTCTCTTTCCGCAATCCGCATTCCGAAATCTTGATGGTGCCGTTCGATTGGTGGGACGCGTTACGCGCAGGGGTTGAAATCCCGCCCTAGCGGGATCACTCTCCAGAGGCGCCCGATTTCGCGAGGCTCGACGGATCGCCGGTGCGGTTTGTTCGCCATCCACCTTAGTTTCTCTTTTCTTCTCCTGAGTTCTGTTTTCTAGTTGTGCTTAAATGAGAGATGCTTTGAGGCGAAAGAAAGCTTTGAAACGTGGCGGCGCCGCACACCTCTCTTCTCGCTCTTACCTTGAGCGCATTGGCCCGATCGTTGTCTGCTTTCTTCTTGCTGCAATCGTCTTGATCGTCTTTAGCCAGACGCTTCAGCACGAGTTTGTTAATTATGACGACGGTCAATATGTTTACGATAATCCAAGGATTGTGAGCGGCCTTTCTCTTGATGGGATTCAATGGGCCTTCACGCATGTGCATGGGGGCAATTGGCATCCACTTACCACAATTTCACACATGTTGGATTGCCAGCTCGTCGGTCTTCAGCCTTGGGAACACCACATGACGAATGTTCTCCTGCACTTGCTGGCGGCGGTCTTCCTGTTTCTGGCGCTGCGACAGTTGACCGGCGCCTTTTGGCCAAGCGCCACGGTCGCGGCGATCTTCGCGGTTCACCCGCTGCGAGTAGAATCGGTGGCTTGGATATCGGAACGAAAAGACGTGCTTAGTGGTGTGTTCTTTATGCTGATCCTTTGGGCCTATGCGCGTTATGCTCGAAGCAATCGACCTTCTTCCGGTCGATACATCATGCTCGTCGTTCTCTTTGCCTTGGGTTTGATGTGCAAACCCAGCCTTGTGACACTGCCCTTCGTCTTACTGTTGTTGGATTGGTGGCCGCTTCAGCGTATCGCGGTGGCGTCCTCGAGTTCAAAGCCTCGCTCTTCGGTTCATCATCGTCTGGCTAGACCCTCCGGGACCGCACCGCTTGCTCAGAAATCAGTTGGATATCTTCTTGTCGAGAAGGTTCCCCTTTTTGTGCTCTCAGCGGCATCGTGTCTGGCTACGCTTTTGGCCCAGGAACGGGCCATGATGACGCTGGGTCAATTGACCTTTGGAGACCGGTTGGCCAATATGGCGATATCTTACGTTGCATACCTCGGCCAGATGATTTGGCCTGTAGGTTTGGCAGTCGTGTATCCCTATCCGAAAGGCAGCTGGAACATGGTCGAGACGAGTCTAGCGTTCCTTCTCCTAATGATCATCTTCGCGGTTTTCTTCGCCCGGCGTGTTAAGTATCCATTTTTGTTGGTCGGCTGGTTGTGGTTTCTGGGGATGCTGATCCCAATGATTGGTCTCGTCCAAGTGGGGATGCAGGCGCGAGCGGACCGTTACACCTACTTGCCCCAGATTGGGTTGTACCTGCTGGTGACTTGGAGCGCCATCGAATTCTTCGCCAAATGGAGGAGTGGTCGCAAGGTATTAATCGCTGTCGCCATCTTGATAATAACAGGGCTGACGGCAGACAGCTATGTCCAAACTTCGTTCTGGCGGAATAGCGAAACGCTGTGGAATCACGCTCTCGCCAACACTTCGAACAACTACATTGCTCAAACCCATCTGGGGGACATGTTAATAAAAAAAGGGCGACTGGATGAAGCGATTACCCATTTACGACAGGCCCTTGTGATTTCCAACTACCCGGCGGCTCACTTCAATCTTGGCTACGCCCTCGCCAGCAAGGGTGAGTGG
This sequence comes from Acidobacteriaceae bacterium, assembly GCA_003169715.1. Lineage (GTDB taxonomy): Bacteria > Acidobacteriota > Terriglobia > Terriglobales > Acidobacteriaceae > PALSA-188. Next base: position 1,766 of record PNAR01000032.1, read on the forward strand.
GCTAACGCGACGGATTCCTTCCAGGCTGCAATTCGGTTTCAGCCAAATTATTCGCAAGCTCATGGCAATCTGGCCATCAGTTTATCAAAGCTCGGGAGAACTGACGAGGCGCTGGCGGAATTTGACAGGGCCCTCCGGCTCGAGGACAACTATCGCGATCATTATAATCTAGCTGCCGTGCTGCTTCAACTTGGCCGACGGGACGAGGCGGCGGCCCAGTTTCGTGAAGCATTGCGCCTCCAGCCAGACGACGTGAAGGTGATCGACCAATTGCGCCAGCTTGGAGCGGAAGAGTGAGCCATCGCCATAGTCTCTCCTGCCAGTTATCGTCTGGAAGACAAAAGCCATTGCCATCACGCAATTCAAGTGTTCGGCATTGGTCCATCGCTCGGTCAAATTGGTCTGAGCAATGTGCTGGCAGATCCGATCGCGCCTCGACGGCGCAACTCACTGCCCACGGACCGTGCCTCAGAATTCTGTCGAATTTGGAATTTTGACGAGCGCTGAATCGCCTTCACATTACGTTCTGTTTATCGCAGTAGGAATCTCCTCACCTTGTGATTTTTCGTTTCGTCTCCAGCCGCGCTGCTACAGGGTGGTTAGATTTGCCTGGGTCGTCCCACTGTAATGATTACTGATTGGAAATCGTCGCGGTTGTTCCGTCGATCTTGGTGAAACTGACTGTGAATCTCTCGGCGTAGCACTGTGCCCGATCCTGGAGCATACCGATCGCCACGGCCTCGCCCAGTTGGATGGAGGAGGA
>PNAR01000248.1 GCA_003169715.1 Acidobacteriaceae bacterium
GTCTTGGCTCGCGCTGCGTCAGGGTCGTATGAAGGCCCATTGGTTCGGCCCATTCATTCAGGAATTTGCGGATGGCTATCAGCGAGGCGCCGATTGTGGCGTTTGAAATTACCGTCAATGGCGAGGCAAGGCGGGTGGCGGTCGACGTGCGCACCACGCTCTTGGACCTGCTGCGCGAGCATCTGGGGCTGCCGGGGACGAAGAAGGGCTGCGATCACGGGCAATGCGGCGCATGCACGGTCCACGTTAATGGCCGGCGCGTGAATTCCTGTCTCAGCCTGGCATTGATGCACGACGGTGAAGAGATCACGACCATCGAAGGCCTCGGCACACCCGACGCGCTGCATCCCATGCAGGCGGCATTCGTCGCCTGCGACGGTTATCAGTGCGGATACTGCACATCCGGACAGATCATGTCGGCCGTCGCACTGCTCAAGGAGCCCTGCGGTCCGGACGATGCGTCCGTTCGCGAGCGCATGAGCGGAAACATCTGCCGCTGCGGCGCGTATCCGGGAATAGTGCAGGCAGTGCAGTTCGCATATCGCAACAGCTAGGTTCAGGATTTACGAGGCCGATGGAGTGAAATTATGAATCCGTTCGAATATCAGCGGGTGGATCAATCGCAGAAAGCGGTCAATGCAATCGTGCGATCGAAACAGGCCAAGTTTCTTGCCGGCGGCACGAATCTTATTGATCTAATGAAGTTAGAGGTTGAGCGGCCTGCCCACCTCGTAGACATTAATCACCTGCCGCTGAGCAATATTGAGCAGCTTCCGAATGGCGGCCTGCGGCTGGGAGCTCTGGCGCGAAATAGCGATACCGCCGATCATCCGCTGGTTCGGAAGAATTATCCTTTACTGTCGCAGGCGATTCTCGCGGGAGCGTCTCCGCAGCTCAGGAATATGGCGACGAATGGCGGAAATCTGCTGCAACGCACGCGCTGCTATTACTTCATGGACATTGGATTTCCCCAATGCAATAAGCGCGCACCTGGGAGCGGCTGTGGAGCGATCGAAGGATTCAATCGCATCCACGCGATTCTTGGCGCCAGCGATCAATGTATCGCAACGCATCCCTCGGACATGTGCGTGGCTCTCACGGCGCTCGAGGCGCAAGTCCGGGTGCTTGGACCGAGGGGCGAACGAATGATTGCGATGAAAGATTTTCATCGCCTTCCCGGCAATACACCACAGATGGACACCAACCTGAACCCCGACGAATTGATTCTGTCCATTGATCTTCCTTCATCGCCTTATGCGGCGCACTCGCATTATTTAAAGATGCGCGATCGCGCCAGCTATGCCTTCGCGCTGGTTTCGGTTGCCGCGGCACTTGATTTAGATGGAGACAACATCCGCGGCGCTCGGCTCGCGCTGGGCGGCGTCGCGCACAAGCCGTGGCGATCGGAAGAAGCTGAAGCCGCGCTGGTTGGCAAACCGGTGGGGCCCGAAGCCTTCGCGGCCGCGGCTGAGCAGGCGGTACAGGGGGCAAAAACTTACAAGCATAATGCTTTCAAAGTGGTGATGGCGAAGCGCAGTATCGTTCGCGCCCTCACCGTTGCCGGAGGTAGAGCATGAGCGTCATCGGAGCGCCAATCACTCGTGTGGACGGAAAGTTAAAAGTCACAGGCGAGGCCAAGTATTCCGCCGAATTTCAAGTGCCCAATGTTGCGCAGGCGGTGATGGTTCGCAGCACGATTCCTAATGGAAAGATCGTGAGCATGGATACAGCGCGCGCGCAGCGAGTTGCGGGCGTGATTGCGATTCTTACGCCTTCTAATGCGCCGAAGTTGCCACAAGGCGGCAAGGCAGGCATTCATCCGCCAGCGGGCCGCAATCTATCGTTATTGCAAGACGATGAAGTTCATTACAACGGACAGCCGATCGCCCTTGTCGTCGCGGAAAGCCTGCACGCCGCACTCTATGCGAAGTCACTGATTGCGGTTCGCTATCAGCCTGCGCCGCCGAAACTGGATTTCATGGCGGAGATGGACGCTTCGCATCCGGGACATCACGGAAAGGATCCTGCGGATGAAGGGCGCGGCGATGTCGAGGCCGGACTCGCGCAAGCCGAAGTGAAGGTTGACGAAATTTATGCGACGCCAATCCAAACTCACAATCCGATGGAACCGCATGCCACCATTGCAAAATGGGATGGGGATCATTTGACGCTGTACGATGCCACGCAATATGTCAGCGGCGTGAAGTCATCTATGGCAAAAACGCTCGGAATTCCCGACGACAATATCCGCGTGATTTGCCCTTTCGTTGGCGGCGGCTTTGGCTGCAAAGGGTCCATGTGGTCGCATGTGGTTTTGGCGGCAATGGCGGCGAAGCAGATCAATCGTCCGGTGAAGATTGCCTTGGAGCGCCCACAAATGTTTGGACCTGTCGGGGCTCGCCCGCAGACTTATCAACATATTGTCCTGGGAGCGACTCGCGATGGAAAATTAACGTCCGTTCGCCACGACGTTCATTGCCATACATCTGTCATGGAAGATTTCCTTGAACCATCGGCGGTGCAGACCCGGATGTTGTATGCGTGTCCAAACTTAACTACCTCGCACCGGTTAGTTCCGCTGAATTTGGGTGTGCCAACATTCCAGCGAGCTCCCGGAGAAGCCACCGGAACCTTCGCTCTGGAAAGTGCGATGGACGAGTTGGCATACAAGCTCAATATGGATCCGTTGCAACTGCGATTAGTAAATTACGCAGAAGAAGATCCCCAGTCTAAAAAGCCTTTTACTGGAAAGCACCTGCGCGAATGCTATTCGCGAGGCGCAGAAAAGTTCGGATGGTCGAAGCGAAACCACGAGCCACGTTCCATGCAGGAAAACGGCCAGTTAATCGGATGGGGGATGGCGACGGCTACTTATCCCGGCAACCGCATGGCGGCTTCGGCGTTGGTTCGATTCCTGCCCAATGGACGGGTGCTAGTTGCATCTGGTACCCAGGATCTAGGCACCGGAACCTACACGATCATGAGCCAGGTGGCGGCAGATACTTTGGGTATCTCGACCGATCTGATTGATGTGAAGCTCGGCGATACGACGCTACCCAAGGCGCCGGTTTCGGGTGGATCAATGAGCGCTGCCAGCGTTACTCCCGCAGTGAAGGTTGCGGCGACGCAAGCCCGATTGAAAATATTGACGATGGCTGCCGGCGATTCGCAGTCCCCGGTGCATGGCGCCACTCCCGAAGAATTGGATTTCAAAGACGGCAAAGTGTTCCGTAAGGCGTCGCCGGATAAATCAGTTAGCTTCACGGAGATTTTGGCGCGGCAAGGAAATAAACCTGTCGAAGCCACGGGAGACGCTCAACCAGAGCAGGACGCGGAGAGGTTTTCCGCTCATTCGTTCGGAGCCGTATTTGCCGAAGTGTCGGTTGATCCGCAGCTCGGTACGGTTCGAGTCCGGCGTGTAGTCGGAGTCTACGATGTCGGCAAGCTACTGAACAAGAAAACTGGCGCGAGCCAGTTTATTGGTGGAATCGTTTGGGGCATCAGCCTCGCGCTATTCGAAGAGGCGCACGTGGATCCGCATACTGGCCGCATTGCAAACGCAAACCTTTCGGAGTATCACGTGCCGGTGAATGCCGACATTCCCGACATTGATGTTTCAGTAATTGATATTCCGGACATGAATTTCAATCCGCTGGGCGCACGTGGCATTGGTGAGATCGGAATTACGGGGGCCGGAGGCGCAGTCGCCAACGCGGTTTATCACGCGACCGGAAAACGCATTCGTGAAGCGCCGATTACCGCAGACAAACTGCTCGCGTAATTTCGACGCTGCTATGGCAGAAGGCGCGACGCCTGCTATCGCCAACTCTTGCTGTAAGGCTCGGACAGCACGATGCCCTGTCCCTCTTTAATGGTCACGGTCTGTCCGGCACTGACGTTTTTCAATTCATCTTTTTGTCCGCTCGGCCATTGCACTTCCATCGCATCAACCTTGGTCAGGGAACCGAGACCGAAGGTCAACACCAATTCACTTTGGGATAAATAACTCGATCCGCTGCGGAGCATCTTCCACTGCTTGTCCGCGCCCGCAGTTATTCGCACTATCGAGCCGATGCCGTCGCGGTTGGAACGTACCCCCCGCAACTTAATTCGCAGACTGTGCCCGGTCGTGCCTTCATTGTGGAAGAGATAGACGCGACCGCCATTCGTGGTTACGAGCAGATCGAGCGCGCCATCGTTGTCAACGTCGGCGTAGGCGGCGCCGCGCGCCACTTTAGGGGCAGAGAAGACGTCGCCCATCGCGGTCGTGACTTCCTGAAACTTACCACCGCCAAGGTTGCGGAACAGGTGCGGCGGTTCGGCATAGCTTACGCGCTTCTGCACGCGCTCTACGTCGCTTTCGATGTGGCCATCCGCAACGAAGATATCGGGCCAGCCGTCATTGTCATAGTCGAAGAAGAAACATCCAAATCCCAAGGTTACAAGAGTGGCGCGACCGACTTCAGAGGACGGAGCCTCATCCACGAAAAGGCCGTTGCCTTCGTTGTGGTAAAGCGACAGCATTTGATTGGCGAAATTCGAGACAAGGATGCTGGGCTTGCCGGAGCGGTCATAATCGGCGGCGTCCACTCCCATGCCCGCGCGGGCGATGCCATCTTCGCTGAAGGCAATGCCGGCTGCGACGCCCTGTTCTTCAAACGTGCCATCTTTCTTATTCATGTAGAGCTTATTGGGTTGGGTATCGTTGGCGATCAGGATATCGGGCCAACCATCTCCGTTGTAATCGAGAATGGCAATGCCCAGGCTCTTCGAAGTCGGATCGTAGAGCTTCGCTTTCTGTGTGGCATCTTCGAACTTTCCATTGCCCAGATTGTGCCAAAGCCGCACGGACGTTCCTTTGTATGACTCGGGGGTGCAATAGGACTTACGAGCGCCATCGAGAGTACAAAAAAGGTCGTCCTTGACGGCCCACTGCACGTAGTTCGCGACGACGAGGTCGAGCTTGCCATCGCGGTCATAATCTACCCAGGCGGCGCTAGTAGAAAATTCGTCGTGCCCCCAAAGTCCGGCAGACTTGGTGACGTCGGTAAATGTGCCGTTTCCATTGTTATGGAAGAGATGGCTCTGACCCACGGCAGTGACGAAAAGATCGTCGTGACCATCGTTATCGTAATCGCCTACGGCAACACCCAGACCGAACATGGGAACATCAAGTCCAGCCTTGTGCGTTACGTCCGTAAAAGTACCATTGTGATTGTTGTGGTAAAGCTTGAGAGTAGATGCGGGACCGGGATGGCCGGGCCAATTTTCTCCATTGATTAGTACGATGTCGGGCCAGCCGTCGCCGTCGTAGTCAATGAACGCGCAACCGGGACCGAGGGTCTCTGGTAAATACTTTTTACCGAAGGCGCCATTGTTATGCTTGAAGTGGAGGCCGGCTTCGGCGGTGATGTCGCGGAACTGGGTGTGCTGGGCCTGGGCGCTCAAATTGCCGCAGAAAAATAGAGTGAAAATCAAAACGGACTTTTTCATTTTTATTGCACGCCGCCTGGAGTGAGAGTGTGAGAAATAGGCGCACGCGAAGCAACCTTCCTGTTTTGTAATCCGGGTAATGGCACGGAAACATGTTCGTGTATCGCCTGGCGTTCGTTGTTGTCGTCTGGATGTTTTTCGCGATAGGGGCCGGTAATGGCTTGCGCAGATTCCTGCGCCTTGAAACGCAGATAACGCTTCTCATGTTCCTGTGCTTGCTTTTCGTCGCCCAATCCGCGATAGCAGAGCATGAGGTCGTAGTGCGCTTGCAGATCTTCCGGATCAATCTTCAGGACTGAATTCAAGACCTGCACTGCGTCCGGATATTTGCGTTGCAGAAAAAGAATGCGTCCGAGATCGTTCAGCGCCACGCGGTCGCGCGGATACTGCGCCAGCACGAGTTGGAGTTGCTCGACCGCGCCTTCGTAGTTGCCGTCACTGCGCAGCACCCGCGCATAAAAATAATGTGTCTTCGCCAATTGTGGATTGATAGATAGCGCTTTATTCAGCACGCTGCGGGCCTGGTCCATATCTCCCTCCTGCACCGCACAGCGGCCTATGTTGACCCATCCTTCAGGATTGTCCGGGGCGATTTCAGTTACCTTTTGGAAAGCCGCTTCTGCGCCTTTCAAATCTCCCTGCAAGAATAGGCCAATCCCATAGTCGTTCCACCGCTGCCAGTCGGTAGCCTGTAGATCAAGTTTGGGATCGGGTTTTGGAGCGCTATGAGCTTCGACTTCGAGCGTGACTTCGTTTTCCGCAATGACCTCCACGGGCACATCAGGAATTTTTTCCTGCTGCGCGGATACACCCTTGAGCGATCCGGTAAAGGTAACGGGACGATCATCATAATTTTCCTTAACATCTCCGGGACCAGGAACTCCGGCAAAGGCAAACTGCGTGTTCCACCAGGAAAACTTTCGATAGCAGAGGCGCGAGTGCAGCGTTATTTTGCTGCCCGCATTTTCTGGAATGGAGAGACGATAGTGCACCGTGTCTGCGGCCCCGGGAGGAATCAGGCGGACATAGACCACCGAACGGGTAGCCCATGCATTCCTCTTATTGATAGGGTTGCCGTGTGCGTCAATCTGGAGAGAGCGATAAAAGTGCGCACCGGATTCCACGGGGCCATGACCGTTATCTTCAACCATGCCGCTCCAGAAAATTGTCTGTCCTTTGTCGTCTGTGGCCTTCAGCTCCAGCCAGGTGTCGTAGGCATCCACCGTTCCGCCGGGGAAAAAATGGCCCACGGTCTTGGTGCGGACAACGACATCTACACGGACCGTGTCGCCGCGGCGGACGACCGCATGCACACGATTCAGCGGCGCCGTCACAGGAGAAACTTCACCTGTAGTGGCGGGAGTTATTTTTGCTTCCGCTTCTTCGCCAACCGCAAAAGTAGTAGAAGTGTCAGCCTGGCTAAACGCAACCGATTTCGTTTCTTTCCGCTCCGGCGATAAGGCGAAAATATCCACGCTCAGCGTGCCAGCCTTCAGGAAATTTTCAATGGTCTTCAATTGGACCATGTCCCCATTTGCAGTGGGCAGCGCGGTGTTCGCTCCCGGGAAGCGGTGAGAATGAATCAGGCCGTTGATGTTGCCCTGGTCGGCAGATTTTGTGAGCGGCATGTGGCAATCGGCGCATTGCATGGGTTTTGGCGGATAGTAAAACGATCGCGCGCCCTGACCTGAAATCCCGCTTGCCTGCCAGTTGTCATATTCGTTGAAGCCTCGCACCCAGCGATAGTCGTTGACCGGAACATCAAGATGAACTTTATGACAGGCTGAACAGAATTCCGCCGTCTGGTTGCGCATGAATGGCTTCAGGAAAACACGGCGGTGCGGTTCAGGATTCAGGTAGACGAGAAAATCATGCATGGTGCGGACGAATGGATTCTTGCTGGCCGCGAGTTCGTGCAATTTGGGATATTCCAGGAAGAAATCGGCCTGTCCCATTGTGCTCTTTACCCTGGCAATCGAATGACACATCATGCAGCCCATGCCAGCCTGCGCTTCGGGACTATGGACGAAGGTCTTGATGGGAGTGTCCATTTTGCCGGCGTACAGCACCGCTGGATCATGGCAGCCGCCGCACCACTTGGAAGGCTTCGTACCAATCGTGTCCTGCATGTACTCGATGCTTTTGCGGTACCACTGATTGTTAAACGAAGAAAAGTGGTGAGCGGAACTATTCCACTCGTCATAAATATCCTGATGGCAGCGCTTGCAGGAATCGGACTCCATGAAGAATTTGCTGGGAATTTTCTGGTTGCCATAGACCTGCGCGGAGCTCGGAAAGAAAGCGCCATCAGGACCACCGCCTTCGCCATCCATGCTGGCGGGAGAATCGTCGGGATTTTCGATTCTTGCGCTATTTAGCCAGCGAGCGTGGCGGAGATACCATGAGCCAGCACTGAGTCCGGCGAGTAGAGCAAAGCATATTGCAACTCGCGCGAATGACGAGCCGGTACTTGTCCCAAGCCAGCCACGTTTACCCGCCCAGTGGGCGAACACGATGCCAATTCCGGCAACGCACAAAATAATATGTGTATACAAGAGGCGGAATTCAGAATGTACCGTGCCTGTATAAATCAGGACGCAACCTAAGACTCCACCTCCGAGCAGGAGCATCCAACCGAGTCGCAAGATCCAGCCGGCATCGCGGAGCAACCGAACCAGAAGGGTCAGCAGGAGAACGGTTGCAATTACTCCGACAATTGTGTGAAGAAGGACAAAAATTGGATAGACAAGGTTAGGCTGCGGGAAGGCAAAAAGATAGATAGCGGACAGGAAAAGAAAGACTACTTGCCAGGCGAGCGATCGTTGGCCAAACAGTTTTTTCATTCGTAGCACTGGCTACGCGGGGTCTAAGACCGGCGGAAAATGCTATTAAGGATCACACTCCGGTTAGCGCCGATCAATAGTAGTTTTGTATTAGTGCGGTCAGCCATGCTGCGGCAGATTTGTATTAATCTTGACCACTAATGTTTCAATACTATTGTCCCCCTTTAATTTCCCCGATACAGTCCTCAAATTCGTAGTGCAGCGGCGTGATCCTGAAACATTCTCGCTTAGCCAAAAGTCACAAAAGTTCTGAGGAGGGCGGATGCCTGGGAAATTTCTTACAAGATTATTTGTTCTGTTTCTAGTTGGCGGTTCGCTATCGGCGATCGGCCAAAGCAATTACGCCGTACTCAGCGGCAGCGTCTCCGACCCTCAGGCTCACGTGGTGGCTGGAGCGATGGTGCAGGTGACTTCAAAAAGCACTGGCGCCGTGCGGCAGGTCCTGAGCAACGAAGATGGTCTCTTCGATGTCCCAGGACTTCTTCCGGATACTTACACGCTTCAGGTTGCCGCGCCCGGCTTTGCGACGCTTAGTCAATCGCTTCAACTGGAAGTTGCACAAAGGTTGACGCTGGGGTTAAATCTCAGGCTTGCCTCTGTCCCGCAGTCTGTGAACGTGGCAGGTCAAGCCGAGGAATTGCGGACGACAGATGCCAGCTTGGGCGAAGTCGTGGAATCAAAGGCCGTCCATGATTTGCCCCTCAATGGGCGCATGTTGATTGATCTAGTGATGACCGTGCCGGGCGCGCACGAGAGTCACGGCGCGCAGGCTGGGAACATGAATCCGCTGTATTGGCGTCCGGGCCAGCGTTCGGCTGTGAGCATCGGCGGCAGCAGGCCCAACGGAAATTATTTTCTCCTCGACGGCACCACTGATACCGATCCGACTTTCAACACTCTTAACCTGAGTCCTTCGCCGGATGCAGTGCAGGAATTCAAAGTTCAAGTTGGTAGCTACTCTGCCGAGATGGGAGGCGCCGGCGGCGGGCAAATTAATATCGTGACTCGATCGGGTTCCAGCCAGTTCCATGGTACGGCTTACGAATTTCTTCGTAATGGCGCGATGGACGCAAATTCTTTCGACTCGATGGGCAACAACCACATGGTGCAGAACGATTTTGGCGCGTCCCTTGGCGGACCGATCACGCACCACAAGACATTTTTCTTCGTGAATTACGAAGGCTTTCGTCATGCGATGGCGGACACGATGTTCGATACTGTGCCCACGCAAGCCGAGCTCAATGGGAACTTCAGCCAGAGCGGTGTGAACATTTACGACCCGTCCACGACCATCTCCAATCCAGGCTTCAATCCCAGTCAGCCGGTCAGCAAGAGCAATCCTCAGTTCACCCGAAGCCAGTTTCAGTCCAACGGCGCGAATAACGTTATCCCCCAAAGCCGCATAAACAGTGCTGCCCAGCAGTTTCTCCAGAAATACGTTCCGGCTCCTAACATTAAGGCTGGGACGATGCCCTGCGGAGAAGCCCTGAACGGTGCGCCTACGGTGGTGGGTGCCGGGACGGACTGCAACAATTATATGGACGTTCGCAACGAACTTGCGGTCAACAATCAAGGCACAGTTCGCATTGACCACGAGTTTGATGGAGGCGATAGTCTCACGGGCCGCTATTCAGCCAGTTCTGAAACTGGCTTTACTCCGGGAGAGATGGCCCCCAGCAGCATTGGCACCCTGCTGCCGGGATTTGGCACATTTAATGACAACTTCTCGCAACAGGGCGTCATTGCATGGAACCGGATTATCAACCCTCGCATCCTGAACACAGCCACGATCACCGTTTCACGACTGGCAATGCATCGCTACTCGGAAAATAACAATACGAATGACATTGTCAGTCAGCTTGGTATTCAAGGAGTTGGTTTCGGCGGAACCGGGGCGCTAGGATCACCATTCTTCAGCGTTCAGGGATACTCGCCCATGGGCGACAACTATTCCGCCACCCCAATGAAAGCGTGGGACACTACTCTCGAAGGCCGCGACCAGCTCAGCTGGCAGCATGGCCGCCACAACCTGAAGTTCGGCGGCAGCTACCGCTGGTATATCTGGCCGATGTGGGGATTCTTTCAGAATCGCGGCTACTACCAGTTCACTAACGGCTTCACGACGCAGACGCTTTCCAATGATGGAACCGGATCAGCACTCGCCAGTTTTCTGCTCGGCTTACCCGCTGTGAAGCAGCGCCAGGCTGGGATCCCACAAATGCAGCTACGGCAATGGGATGTTGATGGCTTCGCGCAAGACAGTTTTCAACTCACTCGCACCACGACTATAGAGGTCGGGCTTCGCTATGAGTTCATGAACCCGCTGGTGGATACGACTTACACGAACTCCAACCTGGTATTCAATAATGGAGTGCCCTCGGTTTTTATCGGAGGACAGAACGGCTATCCTCAAGGACTGATGTATCCCAACACCCATGACCTGGCTCCGCGTTTCGGGTTGTCGCAGGCGCTGCCGCATTTTGGTTTGGTTCTGCATTCCGCGTTCGGTATCTTCTACACTCCCGTGGATTTGAATACGTGGTGCAATCAGCGGCACAATGTTCCGTACGTCTTCCCGGAAACACAGCAAAGCGACAACTTCACGCCGACTGCTTCTATCGTAAATCCCGGCCCAAACCAGGGTTTTAACTTCGGACCACCCGTGTTAGGCAAGACAACGGTCGGCTTTACAGCGATGGACCCGCACGCGCCCGCACAATACATCGAACAATGGAGCCTCTCGGTGGAGAAGAGTCTGGGATCCGATACGACTCTCGAGATTGGATACCTCGGCGATCATGGTGTGCACTTGCAGCGCGCACACCTCATTAACAATGCGCCTCCGGGACCGGGAGCGCTGGGACCACGCCGTCCGTTTCCTACCATTAGCTTTGTTCCGGACACCGTGCTGCCTGCGAGCGTGAATGTTACGAGCATGACATTCCCGGTGAGCACCATCAACTTGCTCGAGAACACAGCGGAAAGCTGGTACGACGCCGGTTACGTGAACCTGCGGCGGCGTTATTCGCACGGACTTAGCCTTCTGGCTAACTACACCTGGTCAAAAAATCTTAGCACTGCGCCGGATTTTCGCTCGCCCATGTTCGAATCGTCCATTCCGCAAAATGACAATAATCTCGCGGCGGAAAAAGGTCCGGCGTGTGACGTGCCAAATCGGTTCGCGTTGAGCGCGGTCTACAATATCCCTGGCTTGAACAATTTTGGATTGCTCTCCCGGGTTACAAAGAATTGGGAACTTTCAACGATCTACCAAATTCAGTCAGGGTTCCCATTTACAATTTCAGTTTTTGGAGACACGGCAAATTCCGGCACAGTGTTGGGAGAGAATCCCATCCGCGCAAATTACACCGGAGCGCCGATCTTTGGGTCCGGGACTCATACTTCTAATGCCTGGTTCAACACCGCTGCGTTCGCAACGCCAGCGGCCTTTACCTTTGGAGACGTTGGACGCAACTCAGTTTACGGGCCGGGAATGCAGACGCTTGATCTGGCACTCGTCCGCGATTTTGCTTTAACTGAGCGGACAAAGTTTCAATTTCGTGGAGAGTTTTTCAACGCGCTCAATCACACCAATCTCGGCACTCCAGACCGCTACGTAAACACACCACAATTTGGCACGATTACCGATACAACGACACCTGGCCGCGAGATTCAGTTGAGTGCGAGGTTATCGTTCTAGAATTCTAGATAACAAATAGCATCACGACGTTCCCGCTACTGATTCTGCGAATACTCAGATCGGGGCGCGGGCAGTGGGTCGAAACCTTCCGCCTCCAATTCCCCGGCTCGCCCGGTTACCCTGGTTCGGAAAGATGTACTCGCGAGTCGGGGAGGTCCCGCGAGCTGGGCTATAATCTAGAGAAGATTCTCACCCAAACCAATCCAGACGTGTCTATGGGCAAAGGCTTGGGG
>PNAR01000250.1 GCA_003169715.1 Acidobacteriaceae bacterium
CCCACGCTCAGGCCGCCGATGGCATATCCGGGAAATCCAATCTCGATGGTGCGTTCAGCAGATTCCTTGCGGAGAGCCAGGTCCATGCCACCTTGCACGATACCGAATAGAGCCTGCGTATGCCCATTCCACGTAGGGGCGGACGCCCTCNNCCGGACGAGGGCGTCCGGGGCTACGTGATCGTTTCCCCACGGTACCTCGTGCTTGTGCTCTTCGAAATACTTCTTGCTGCGCTCGGCCCACCGCAGCGTCATCTCCATTGAATTTCTTGTTCGCTGGCTGTCCGCTGGATACTCCGTGCACTCGTCGAAGGCCATAATGATGTCCGCGCCGAGGCCAATCTGGGCTTCCGTCGCGCTCTCCGGCGAAAAGAAATGCGACGAGCCATCAAGATGCGAACGGAATGTCACCCCTTCCTCGGACACCTTCCGCAAATCGCTCAAGCTGAATACTTGGAATCCGCCGGAGTCGGTAAGAATGGCGCGTGGCCATGACATGAACCGGTGCAGGCCTCCCAACTTTCTGACCTGATCAACGCCCGGCCGCAGGTAAAGATGATAGGTGTTGCCAAGAAGAATCTGCACGCCAAGTTCGTCCAGAGTGTCCTGAGACACGCCTTTGACCGAGGCCAGGGTGCCCACAGGCATGAAGACGGGAGTTTCGACATCACCGTGAGCGGTGGTTAAACGTCCCCTGCGAGCAGATCCGTTTGTAGCATGTAGATGAAACGTTGAAGACACTGGTGGAGATTGTAGTCTCGCGTAGCGGCAGGTGTCCTCACCTGCCCGGTCGAGCGTACCTCGGCAGTTCAATACTTAGACTGCGTAAGGGCGGACACCCGTCCGCCCAAGCCGAGCGCCGCTCGGCGGTTCATGGCGCCGGAATGATCGGCAACATCAATACCGAAGGATGTTCCGCATCGTGATAAACCGCATTCGTGGCGGACACATACTTCTTTCCCACCGCAGCCGGTTCGCCCGTGTTCAAGTTCCTATCGAATCGCGGAAAGTTGCTGCTGGAAATTTCAAGTCGCAACAAATGACCCTGGCGGAAAACATTACTGGTCGCCCACAGATCAATCGTCAATTTATAAACTTGTTCGGGAACCATTAAGGTCGGCTTCTCCTGAGACTCGCGGTAGCGTGCGCGAAGAATTCCTTCGGTCAGATTTTGCGCGAATCCATCCGGTCCAACGTCCACGAGCTTGGCGGTGAAATCGGTGTCTACAGCCGATGACTTGACATACAGTTCAGCGCTGATTGGTCCGGTGATTTCGGTGTCCTGCGCAAACGCAGGCGTGGAATAGACCAATACATCGTTGCGAGCTTCCACTGAACGCTGATCGCGCGGTCCCGGTTCTAAATGTTGACCATCGCAGCATAACGGCCCGCCGACCGTCGGCACCGCATTGCCCGGATCGTAACTGAATCGGTCGGAAGGTTCGGACCGCGGAGTCGTATTAGAGAGAGTCCCATCTCCACTGAGGGAATTGGCTTTCCCGGACGAATGTAGAAAATATTTCGTCTCTCGGGCACGCGCCAGCGGCCAGTCGTCCTCATCTCGCCATTGATTCGCGCCCATGACAAATATCCTGACCGGCTTGCCGTTGGCAAATTCATTTTGGACGCCCTTAAAGAGGTAGTCATACCAGCGCAGTGTTATCTCGCCTTCATCGTATTGTTCGGCCGCGGGACCAAAATCCACGTCACCAATCTTCCGGCCACCGCCCGCGTGACCGCCGATTGTCACCAGCAAGTGCTGTCCGTTCCGTGCGGCTTCGCTTCCCCCGTGTGCCTTGATGCCCACGTAGTTGCGAAGCGTTCCTCCCTGAAAAATGTCGTACCAGGCAGCAATGTGCAGGGCCGGCACGGTTATGTCGGCGTAGCGATCTTCAATAGACAAGCGCTTCCAATAGTCGTCGTAGCTGGGATGCGCGAGCCAATCGGCAAAATACGGAGCCAGCGACGCAATCGAATTCAATCCCACGGGAAGAGTCTGAGAATTAAAAAGAGAATAATCCGCGAGGGGAAGAGTTGAAATCCCTCTCATCGCATTGGTATTGCTTTGGACGGCGCGATTCAGCGTGTCTTGTGCAAGTCCCGAAGTCCATGACTCGTTAAACCATTGTTCGAACGCGCCGCCCTGATACGTCCAGTTCGCGTGATAGTTGCTTGCGGTTACTACGGGACAGATGCCGGCAAGATGCGGCGGATGGGCAATTGCAGCAAGCATCTGCGTCGCGCCTACATATGAACCGCCCCACATTCCCACTTTGCCGTTTGAATACGGAAGTGCCGCGGCCCACTCCACGGTGTCATAGCCGTCATTCGATTCGTTCTTGAACGTGTACCACTCGCCTTCGGAAGAATAGCGGCCTCGGACGTCTTGGATAATTGCCACATACCCACGGGCGGCTGCCTTCATTCCAAAATCAGTGCCGCCACGTTTGTCATAGGGCGTGCGTTGAAGCAAAACGAAGAATTGCCCGTCCGCCTTCGGCCGGTAAATATCGGCGTGCAGGGTCACGCCGTCACGCATTTTTACCGCGACGCTGTGCTCAATGATCACGGCGTATGGATCGGCAGCGTAAGCGGAAGTCGCAAGCGCAAGCAAAAAGAAAATTAAAGATCTGCGAATCATAAAGGTATCCGGGAGCGAAGCTTACCAGATTTGGGAACACGTAGGGCAGGTCTTGATTTCTCGGGTGGCGGCTCAGTTTGACAAATCCTTACCTCGACGTCATCCTGAGGACTTTCAGTCCGAAGGATCTCGCGTGCAGTACAGTTGATCTTGCGTTTAACGCGTATCCGCTACACGCGAGATCCCTCGCAAGCTCGGGATG
>PNAR01000292.1 GCA_003169715.1 Acidobacteriaceae bacterium
CGAAGCTCGAAGAAACGGCGATTGAAAATTCCAGTCAGACCGTCCAGGTAAGCGAGCTGCTTCATCCGTTCTACGTAGTGGGCATTTTGAATCGCCGTGGCGCAGATGTCCGCGACCGATTCCAGCGGCTGCTTGTCCTGTATGTTGAACGCGCCGATATCGGAACTATCTAAGACCAACACACCAAGAGTTTGTCCGAACGAAACCAGCGGGATGCACATCCTGGAGGCTGTTTCAAGATAGAAACCCATCGAGCCGGCGATCTTGCTCACATCATTCTCGATAAGGGTTGCAGCAGACGCCAGCGTTCTCCCCCAAAAACCTTCGCCTGCCAATACCCGGCCATCCTGCGGAATGCAGGGCGTCAAATTTCCGTGATGGGCTCGGACCACCATATCGTCTTCGTCTTTCAAAAGCACTGAGACATGGGAGACATGAAAGGCTTTCTGCACCAGAATGCAGACCTTGGAAAGCAACTCTTTCAAATCCAGAACGGCAGTTGTCTGTTGAGCAATGGCGTTGATGGCTTCAAGTTGCAACGCGCGGCGTCTCTCCAGCGAATACAAGCGGGCATTCTGCAATGCCATGGACGCCTGCGTCGAAAACAACAACAGCAGGTCAATAGTTTCGAGATCGAAGTGGTCAAGGTTCTCGCTTTGACAGTCGAGTACTCCGACGACTTCCTCACGCACCAGAAGCGGCACTGCGAGTTGAGACTTTGAGTTCTTGGCGGATACTCGATAACGGCTGTCCTTAGTGACATCAGGCACGTAAACCGGGCGCCTCTGTTCGGCGGCAGCGCCTGTAATGCCCGCGCCAATCGGTACCCTTATCTCGTCGGTGCCTCTGTCCCAGCCAATCTGCGAGCGCAGATAGAGCTCTTGTGTCTCCTTGTCAAACAATAAAATCGCGACATTCTGCAAGTGAAAGTATTCGCGGGCGATAACGAGGATTTGGCTCAAGACTTCGTCCAAATCGAACGTTGACAACACAGCCTGGCTGGCGTCGTAAAGGATGGCGATTTTTTGCATATTTCCAGCACGATTTTATCGCGTTAAGGGAAGTTACCCATGTTCCGAAAGTAACCCCTTGATGTAATGGGGAATTTGTACGGGGCGATAATGCTCGAACTCACAGTCCGGGCGGCTATCCTTTAGGATCAATACGATCCAGAGGCGGGCAAGCGCGTCTCGGCCCTGCTAACATTCTTCGAGTGCTGGAACCCACCACTTCCGTTCAGTACGTCAAGGGCATTGGTCCAAGAATCGCGGAAATTCTTGCGTCCAAAGAGATTCGCACCGTGAATGACTTGCTCCACTACCTGCCATTTCGTTACGAAGACCGGTTAAATCCGCGGGGAATCGCGGAACTCAGGGCCGGCGAGATGGCAACCGTGATCGCGGAAGTCCGCAATTCGGGGCTGTTCCGCACCCGCCGCATGCCGATATTTGAAATGACGGCTTGGCAGGGAAGGACGCGGCTGAAATGTATTTGGTTCAACGCCCGATATCTGGAAGGAAAGTTCAAGCCGGGCCAGATGGTAGCGCTTTACGGCAAGGTTGAAGAGGACACGCGCAGCCGTGAACTGCAATTGGTTCAGCCACAATTTGAAATTATTTCCGATCCAGAGACCGACGAGAAGAACAAAAATGCCGGTGCCTCAGCCGAAGACAAAGTTAGCAACTCTCTTGAGATTGGACGCATTGTTCCGATTTACGAATCGGCTGGGCAGGGAAAGCTGACGCCGCGCTGGTTTCGCCGTGTTATCCATGCCGCGCTGGGAGACCTTGCGCCCGAACTTCCCGATCCCATACCCGAACCGGTTCGCCGTCGCATGAAACTAATCGCCCCACGTGAAGCGCTTTGGAGAGTTCATTGGCCTGACCCTGGCGAAAGCTTTCACGATCTGCAATCGTGGCGCACTCCCGCGCATGTCCGGCTGATTTTCGAGGAATTATTTTTCCTGGAACTGGGACTTGAAATGAAACGACGGCAACAGAGGGCGCAGACCGGCATTGCGTTTCATCTGGACGAACGTGTGCGGCAGGCGATCAAGAAAATATTGCCTTTTCATCCGACGGCCGCGCAGAAGCGCGTATTGAAGGAAATTGCGACCGCTATGGCTGAGCCATTTCCCATGCGACGGCTGCTGCAAGGCGATGTCGGATCGGGCAAGACTATCGTGGCGTTTGAATCGGCGATTATTGCGATGGAAAACGGCTATCAGGTTGCGCTGATGGCCCCGACGGAAATTTTGGCGCAGCAGCATTTCTTTTCCGCGCGGAATATTTTAGAACCGGCAGGGTACAGGATTGTCCTGCTTACTGGATCCCTCGAAGAAGATCGCAAACGCGAAGTCAGGCGCCACATTGCTCAGGGCAACGCCCAGCTTGTAATCGGCACGCACGCGCTNNCGGTTTGGTGTGCTGCAAAGATTCAGGTTGATGAAGAAAAGTGGCGATGATCATCCGCCGGTCGGCCTAAAGGCGCGCGATGAAGCCCCGTCCGCCGAACCGGACGTTCTGGTGATGACGGCGACTCCAATTCCTCGCACCCTCGCGCTGACTATATACGGCGATCTTGACGTGAGCGCGCTTGACGAAATGCCGCCGGGACGCACGCCGATTGTTACGCGGCGCGTGTCCGATGAGCGGTCCAGCGATGTGTGGGAATTCGTCCGCAAACAAGTCGCCGCAAAACATCAGGCCTACGTTGTGTATCCCGTGATTGAGGAGAACGAAGAGAGCGAACTGAAGGCCGCGATCAAGATGTACAAAGAGTTGAGTAATAAGATTTTTCCAGAATTACGCGTTGGGCTTTTACATGGGCGGTTGGATTCCGATTTAAAAGAGCAGGTCATGCGGCTATTTCAAAGCGGAGGCATTGATATCCTTGTCGCAACTACCGTGATTGAAGTTGGCGTGGACGTGGCCAATGCAACGGTGATGGTGATCGAACATGCCGAGCGCTTCGGACTGGCACAACTGCATCAATTGCGAGGACGCATTGGTCGCGGCGCCGCCAAGTCCTATTGCATTCTGATGACAGGAGGCAAAGTTTCCGAAGATGGAGAGCGCAGGCTGGACGCGCTGGTCCGTACCACCGATGGCTTTCAACTCGCCGAACTCGATCTCGAACTTCGAGGGCCAGGAGAGTTTTTTGGCACGCGCCAGGCCGGGATGCCAAGCTTCCTCGTCGCAAGCTTAACCCGGGATCGTGACTTGCTGGAAGCTGCCAGGCGGGAAGCCGCCGCTGTGTTGGATGATTCAGCCATACCTTCTGATGAGATCACTCGCGCCCAACTCCACATGAGGACACGCTGGCAGAAGAGTTACGGACTGGTCGAAGTAGGATAGGTGCGTTTATCCGGTCGCCGATGGGATAATCAGTGTGAAAGTGGACTCCAAATCAGATCTCTACCGCAAACTGCCGTCCGTGGACGAATTGATCCGCGAAGCCCCGTTGTCTCAATTGATTGCGCGTGAGGGGCCTGTGGTGGTTACCGCAGCGGCTCGAACCGTTCTGAGCCGTTTCCGCGACAGCATTGCCGGCGGAGAGTTCGACGAAGAGAGCATTGTGCACGCCCTTTCAGGTTTGGCGGCCAATGTGGTGGAGGAAGTTCGCCAGGCATCGAAATACTCTTTGCGTCTGGTAATTAATGCGACGGGCGTTATTCTGCATACCAACCTTGGAAGGTCTCCTCTTACTTCCGGCGCTTTGGAGCACATACGAAACACGGCGGGCGGTTATTCGAATCTGGAATTCGATATCGAATCAGGGGAGCGCGGCAAGCGAGATGTCCATGTAGATCGCCTGTTCCGTAAGATTTTAAACGCCCGCGTAGGGACAGCCGCTCCCGGCTGTCCAGGCGAGCAAAGCTCGCCAGAAGTCTCCACCATAGTCGTCAACAACAACGCCGCTGCCGTGCTGCTTGCTTTGAATACCTTCGCTGAGGGCGCCGAAGTAATCGTCTCGCGCGGAGAACTGGTCGAAATCGGCGGATCATTTCGCATCCCTGACGTTATGGCAAAATCCCACGCCATTCTGCGTGAGGTAGGCACGACGAATCGCACCGCGCTCAGCGACTATGAATCTGCAATTAATTCGAACACGAAGCTGCTCCTGCGAGTTCACCGCTCGAATTTCGAAATCACCGGATTCACCCAGCGCCCTCAGCTCGAAGAGTTGGTTAACTTGGCTCGCCGCCGGAATATACCCCTGGTGGAAGATTTGGGCAGCGGGTCTCTTTTCGATCTGCATTCCATTGGCCTGCGCGATGAACCGGGCGTTTTGGACAGTATTCACGCCGGTGTTGATGTTGTTACCTACAGCGGGGATAAATTGCTCGGGGGCCCGCAGGCGGGACTTCTGAGCGGATCGCGAGATCTTATATCGAAGATGCGCGCGAATTCCCTGTTCCGCGCGTTGCGCGTAGACAAGCTGACATACGCGGCTCTGGAAGCGACGCTGCAAGCTTACGTAAAACAGGATTACGATTCGATTCCGGCGCTGCGTATGATGCGGCTATCGAAAGATGAAATCCGGGTTCGGGCAGAAAAAATAGCGGGTAAGGTTCGCTCGCCACAGATTAGCGTGGATCTCATAGATGGAGACTCGGTGATCGGCGGAGGAGCGGCGCCGTCAGCGGTTCTGCCAACATGTCTGCTTGCTGTTGCTTCCTCGGATTTTAGTGCTGATGAGCTTGCAGCGCGCCTTCGCAAGTCCGATCCGCCGATAATTTCGCGAGTGCAAGAAGACCGGGTTGTGCTGGACTTGCGAACGGTTTTTCACGAGCAGGACGATTCCATTGCGAATGCATTCATGAATCTCTGATATCCCGGAAAGCGCAACCAAGCTGCGCGAATGTGGCTCGTTGGAAGACTGGCGGTTTGAAAGGGCTCGACTTCGGCGAGCCGTGTGTAACGGCCACTGTTTTCGGCGCAGATGAAGCCGCGGTCTTTCAAAGCGGGATTCTTTTATGATCCCCGATCGCCTTGGAGTGCGATGCCTTCTGATAGGCTTTTGTGTTTGCATCTCTCCAAAACAATTTCGCTGGTCCCTCTGCTCACCCTGAGCATCCTCAGCAGTTGCGGGACTCCCGGAATCCCGCTGCCACCGTCTCTGGATCTGCCTAAGCCGGTCACCGATCTGCACGCAAAGCGAAAGGGAGACAAAGTTTACTTGACCTGGACCGAGCCTGCCCGGACCACGGATCGCCAGCCAATCCGGCACTTCGGAACAACCCGCATTTGCCGGAGTGGAGACCGTCCGCTTGAGACTTGCCCGGCGATTGCCGAAGTGCCGTCTATTTCACCGAAGATTCCGTCCAGTAAGAACGCGGCGTCGCAAACGGAAACTTACACGGATATTCTCCCGGAGTCCGCACTGACGAGCCCGTTTGCAGACCTCACTTATGCGGTTGAAGTTATGAATGGGCGTAGCCGAAGCGCTGGGCTCTCCAACAAAGTGCTCGTCCCGGCGGCACATACTCTTCCGCCTCCGTCCAATTTTGCCGCTGAGGTTACCGCAGATGGCGTCGTCTTGAGCTGGGTGCCAGTTGCTCGACGGGTTGAAATTCCAGGATTGTATTTTCTCTATCGTATCTACCGGCGTGAAGAAAATAGCAAAATGGAAATCACAATTGGCGAGTTGCCGTTAGACGCAACACCCACGCCCCGATTCGTGGATCACAACTTCGAGTGGGAAAAGAAATATTCGTACCACGCGGACGTGATTACGGTGATTTCCGAAAAAGCGGGGAGCGAGGCCCGGGTTGAGGGGGATGACACGCCAGAAGTGGCGGTCTTTACACACGATATTTTTCCTCCAGCGGTGCCCTCTGGATTGCAAGCCGTGTTCGCCGAAGAAAATGGACGTCTTTTCGTTGATTTGATATGGAATCCTGGTACGGAAGGTGATATGGCGGGTTACAACATTTTCCGGCATGAACGCGGCGGGGCGGCTGTCAAGATCAACCCAGATTTGGTGAAGCTGCCGGCTTTCCGGGATATGAATGTGACCTCTGGAAAAAAATACTATTATTCCGTTTCCGCCGTGGACGTTCGGGGAAACGAAAGTGCCGGGTCCGAAGAAGCGAATGAGGGTGTGCCGTGAGGTGTTTTTCCCTCCGAGATATTCGAGTCTTTGTGTTTAGATATCGGCTATGAAATATTGCTGCTTTGATCTGGCAGGGAAAGCTCACTGCGGCTTGGTTGAATCGGTAGCCGGACGCGACGAAATCACCCGAGTGCTGCTGACCGCGCCCGAAGACAGTAATGGCGACCTCGAAGACATACCTACGAGACGCATAGATCACTTGCCGCTGGCTGAGGCCGTCTTGCTGGCGCCCGTGCGTCCATCGAAGATCGTTTGCGTGGGGCGCAATTACCGGGAACATGCCGCTGAACTGGGCCACGAGGTTCCCACCGAGCCGCTGATTTTTCTCAAGCCACCTTCGTCTTTACTGCCGCCAGGCGGGAATATTGTTCGACCGAAAATGTCCCAGCGAGTGGATTACGAGGGCGAGCTTGGCGTGGTGATCGGTAAGAAATGTCATCAGCTTGCGGGAGACGAAGACGTGGACCCATATATTCTCGGATACACGTGCGTGAATGACATAACTGCGCGCGATCTGCAAAATAAAGACAGCCAGTGGACGCGTGCCAAAGGCTTCGATACTTTTTGTCCGGTAGGCCCTCTCGTGACCGACGAAATTGATCCGTGGACTGGAGTGGGCGTTGAAACTCGGGTGAACGAAGAAGTCCGCCAGCAGGGTGATACGCGAGATTTCATCTTCGCGTTGGATATTGTAATTCGCTATATCTCACAAGTAATGACGCTCTTCCCCGGCGATTTGATTTCGACAGGAACGCCGAGCGGGGTGGGACCGGTCATGGCGGGAGATGTGGTGGAAGTGACGGTGGAAGGCATTGGGACGTTAAGAAATTTCGTGGCTGACGTTTAACGTCGGGCAAACTTTGCAAACACACGACTCCAGGGCATGGCAGGCGTAGGGGTCCTTCGACTTGGTTCTTCTTCGCAAGCGAAGAAGAACAGGCGCTCAGGATGACAATCGTTATATTTGTCTATATTGCTTTAATTTTTTTATTGTGCTGAGCCGGAGTGGATGGACCCGCTTTTTTCCTTCCTCTGTAAGCACCTGCCCTTCGCAAAGAACGCGAAAGGACGGCCACCCCGTATTCCGCCAATTATTTCTTAATCCGAACCTGCACTTGTGTTCCCTCCGAAAGCTGGGCATCCAGGAGTTCAATCTTCCCTCCGCGGACTACTCCATTGAATTCCCGCCTCGCAGCGGATGAAACTGCTGACGAACTCGCGGGCGAGGGCGCCACACGTGCCGTCCGTCCCATTCCTTTGTCCATGGCGGCATTTGCCAGGTCGTCGGCCTCTTGATTGTGTCCTCTCAAGACGTGGCCGATTGAAAACCAATCCAGCTGCGCGATCAAATCTTTTGCCCGGCCATGAAGCTCCTGCAAGGTGGAGTTCTTCACTTTATAAATGCCCTTGATTTGGCGGACGAGAAGTTCGGAATCGCTGATGACTTTGAGCGCTTTGTGGTTGTGGTCCGCGGCGTATTCAAGCGCTGCGATCAACCCCTGATATTCGGCGACGTTGTTAGTTTGATGGCCGATATATTCGCTGAGTGCGGCGACCTTCTTTCCTGTCTCATCTTGAATGACAACTCCATATCCGGCCGGACCAGGATTGCCTCGTGCGCCTCCATCGCTATAAGCAACAAGATAACGTTCAGGGGCGTTGTCACGATTCGTGCCATGAAATGGAACCGTAGCGTTTCTCGGATTCATCTTCCCGCTGCCAGCCGCGTGGCAAGACGCATGGGCAAGTTTGCCGCCATGATTCGCTCCTGCGCGCTCTTCAAATTGTAAGGCGTGCGGCAAAAGGTAACGACGCGGGAATCGGTGTCGTAGAGTGCAAACGCCGCTCGCCAGTTGCCGTCGCGAGGCTGCCCGACCGACCCAGGATTAATGAGGTATCGAACACCATCCTTTAAAGGAAACTCGCTGGTTTCAACCTGTCCCACGGTCTGATACTCCGGATACGAAAGGTCGCCCTTGTTTTCCGGGGTAACGGAAAAGCTGCCTTGAAGATGGGTGTGACCAAAAAAAGTCAGATTACTCGAAGAAACCATTAATGGCTCGATCGCGTCGTGCAGAGTTACCAGATATTCGTCTTCATCCATCGGTGATCCGTGGACGAACTGCACTTCCTCCAATCCCTCGATTTGGGCGGGACCGCTGGGCAAGGCACGAAGCCATTCCAGATTTTCCGGCGGAAGGTGCTCGCGAGTCCATAGCGCCGCGATTCCCGCCACAGGATTGAAATCTTTCAGATCAGTGATTCCGCAGACCGCTTTATCGTGATTTCCTCGGACGAAAAACTCGCCCAATCCCTGAACGCTTTTGATGACCTCGTTGGGGCTGGCGCCGTATCCCACAACATCGCCGAGGTTTGCGACCATATCGTGGGCGGGAGCCGCTGCGAGGCAGGCCTCCAATGCTTCCAGATTGCTGTGAATATCACTCAGGATAAGTATGCGCAATGGTCTCCCGGCGAAATGGCGATTATAGACCCATGCTCAGTTCCGCGTGGAGATCGAAAGAGTTTGGTCGTGGACATAGCTACCTCCATGCCGATTTTGCGGCTAAGTATCGGCAAACAATAACTTCAATATGCCGCACAGGACTTGGCCCGTTAGTGCCATTTACCTCAAATCGCCCACCCTGTATTGTCTTTTTGAGCAAACTTCGGGGGAGGGTTGCTCGACCTTAACGTCCCCAGACTCTAACCGGTCTGGGGCGTTTTTTCTTGCAGCACAACTTAAGCCACGGTTGCGCCACATTCCAAATCGCAACCAATTCAACGGGGAGGGCGGAGCTCATCGGTCCGACCTCTTGGCTGGCGATAACGCCCGCAGAAGAGACTGAAAGTCCAATGGGGCCTCGCAGTCAACAGCAGTGCTCTTCACCGAGCGGGGATGAATGAACTGAAGATGTCCCGCATGAAGAGCGACCCGGGCAATCCGCCGCTCCGACGCTTCCTCGGGGTGGTATTTTCTGTCGCCAATGACCGGGTGGCCGATCGCTGAAAATTGCACTCGGATCTGATTCTGCAATCCTGTGACCAGGGTAATACGCACGAGTGACGCGGCGCGAAGTCGGCGTTCGACGCAATACCGCAGTTCGGCACGGGCCGCATGGGCGTCCCGCTCGGTGGTCAACTTTTGAAACATTCCCTGTCGTCGGAAATAGTGAACGAGTGTGCCTTCTTTGGCGCCGGGATGTCCTCGAACCACTCCCAGATACTGCCTCACAGGAGTGTGGCTGAGAAATTGTTTAACGATTGCATCTCGATCGCGTTCGGTTTTTGCAAAGAGCATCACCCCAGAAGTAAAACGATCAATGCGATGTACGACGAAGGCTCGTTGTCGCCGCGATTTCAATTCTGCGGAAAGCAGAGACCATGCGGATGGCGCCGTGGAGCCTTCCACGGGCACAGCATGGAGTCCGGCAGGTTTATTGACGGCCACGACCGCATCGTCTTCATAAAGGATAGCGAGTTCTTTTGCGAAACGAGGACTCCGCCGGTTCTTTCCCGAACCCTGCTTTCCTAAGCCCTGCTTCCCTGAGCGATGACTGCCTTTGCGTGGAAGTTTCATGGCTACAAGAAGTTTTGAGCGAATCAGTAACGCGCAAAGCGCGATTCGCCGCGTCCTTCCGGCTTCGAAAGTGTCAGGACATCGCCCTTCACCTGAAATTTGCTATCCGTGGGTTTGGCGCCAGGCATTGCAATATGGAGCGTCGAATTAGTAATTGCGTAAAGCCCGTGCTGAGTCAGAAAGGCAATCAGCAACAGACTCTTCCCAGCCGGGTAAAAGAACCACCGCATCTCCATCTTGCGGCCATCCGTCTGGCGCGTTCCAACCCACTCACCGATGATTGTATCGGCGGCATCGCTGCGCTGCCCGATACGTGTAAGTTCGAATCCCGAAGCATCGCCCGACGCGAAATGCACTTTGTTGTCACCCAGCCACTTGATCGTCTCCTTCTGCTCAGGGCCGCCAACGGTGTCAGACGGAACTATGAGCTGATCATTCTCGATGCGCCAGGGCATTTCGACAACCGCACCGGGACTGAAATCAACCGCCCCATTGGCGTGAAACTCATACATTGCGCCAATCCCGCCCTTAGAAGGTTCGAGCGACCGCCAACGTCCGATGATCTGAGCTGAGCAGACGCCGTCAGCAAATGCGCAAAGAATCAAAGGAAGTAGAACGGCGTACCGGATTAGAACAGGACGCATCATGGCATCGGTACGGCACTGACGATCAATGCCGCGAATATTCGAGATACCGCGCTTCAGTAATTGCCTCTGAAAATCTCGAATACAAACAATTAACAGCCGCACAGATACTTCCTCAAAACTTTAATGCAGATGATGCTGGTAAATCGGGTATTCTTCTCCGTGCTGCTTCCGCTCTCTCGTGACTTAGGTTACGTGCAGCAAACCTATTTATATTGCATCCTATTACTGTGAAGACCTCACCGCGCAAACCGGCGCAAGGCACAAGGAGCCGAGACTTGCGATTCAGCATACAAACAGAACGCGAGACGGATGGCCGCTGGATAGCCGAAATTCCTGAAATTCCTGGCGCAATGGCGTATGGCGCTACGCGACAGGAAGCAGCCGTCAAAGCGTACGCAATTGCGCTTCGGGCCGTCGCTGATGACGTGGAACAATCCAAAGACGAGCCGCCGAAGACGATCAATTTGGTTCGTGCCATCGCGTGAGCAGGTGGCCCAGCACCAGGGCCAGCGTCGTTTGCAAGGCACTTCTCCGAATAGGATGGTGCGTACTGTCTCAACGCGGTTCGCACAAAAAACTTCGCCGTCTCGGATATCCTGATTACACTTGGGCCTTTCATGATGGAGACGAAATCGGACCCAGAATGTTGGCTAGAATCGCTAAGCATACTGGCCTGACTCCGGACGATCTCTGAAAACCTGCCCGCCTTCCCACAACGCCATAACGACCCTCAGCGTCTCGAGTGATCCACGAATGTATCGTGAGACCATACACTCGACAGGTACGCTCCGCTTTCCCTTGAGTCAAGCACACAATCTTGGAAATGAGGAAAAATGATCTGAGTCATTAGCTGTCCTTGCGGTACAGGAGATTGCGCATCGCTTGCCTCCGAGCCTCGTTCGCTTCCCGCACTGTTTGGCGCTCATCGGCGTCCATGCGCCGTCCGGTTTCGGGGACGGTTGCTTCGGGCGTGCTGCACTCAGGGCAGCGGTTGGCGAAACCGGGCTTATCGGGCTTCAGCTCGAACTCTTCCGCGCAGATAGCGCAGATTATAATGGGGAAAGCCATTTGCACTTCATGATACGACGGTCATTATGCGCTAAGGAAGTCTGCTCGAATTCCTCAATCTCGTCCCGCGATAGGATAGCCTTGCCAGACGTATTGAAGGGCCTCAGGCAGGGTTTGTTGTTTCACCGCCCGGTCCACGTGCCCGGCATTGCGAGCGAAGACGAACTGATAATGATAGCCCTTCGCGGCTAGAACTTTCGCCATGTTCTCGTTGGCGACGACCCAATCGTGCATGTTGTCGCGCATAACATTGGGATTAAAAAGGTCCCGGTCGCCTACCTCCATCCAGATTCGCAAGGGCTTGGCCGGATTATCCGGGATCAGGTGTTCATGGAATTCCCATGCGCCGTGCGGGGTCTGCGGGTTATAGGGCCATTGCTGGTTGACATAGGTGCCGGAATATGTGAGAACGCGACGATACAGATCAGGGCGATACCAAGCCATAATCAATGCGCAAGAGCCGCCGGAACTTCCACCCATGGTGGCTCGGCCCTCGGGATCTTTCGTCAGCTTCACATGATATTGCGATTCCACGAGCGGCAGCACATCTTTCTCCACGAACTCCGCATACACTCCTGACATAGTGTCGTATTCTAGGCCGCGTTCGCTGCCCTGCGCATCGCCGCCCCCATTGCTTAAAGAGATGGCGACCATCACTGGCACCTTGTGCTCTGCGATCAAGTTATCCAGCGCAGTGAAAAGACTGTGGTCGGGTCCGTCCGTTCCGACTATGAATGGAGCGACGGTGCCGGGTACGTATTGTTTGGGGACGTAAACTGTCACGCGCCGAGTATAGGGAGCGGGGTGGCTCGTCGTCACAATTAACTTGCCGGGGTCTCCGGGATCAACCGTGCCGAAGGTACCAGGCTCTCTTGCGATGCCAGGATAAATTTTACTGTCAGCAGAATTCATGGTGAACTCAAACACCGTTCCCTGTGGTACGCCCGGCTGCACAGACATCTCAGCCGCCGGGTTATGGGCGGGTCCGATAATAAAGTTTCCATCGGCGTCCGCCGGAGCATTCGTGCCGTCTGGTAGTTCCCTGGCCGCGACGTAACCGGGCGTGTTGGGATCGCGCGTGGGCGGAGCCGGTCTCGCAGCGCGTGCTGGCGCGGGTGGCGCTTGAGCCATCGCCGGGCCTACTTGGGAAATCAGCGCGATCATAAATGCGATGCGTAGAGCACGGGGCATTGAGACTCCTCTTTGTCGTGGTGGTTTTCATTCCCGCCGCAGGAGAATTTGCTGGTCGAGTGCCCAAATTGTAGTGGATGGAATGTTGTTTGTGCGGAGGAAGTGCCCACGCTGGCGAGCGTTCACGCGACTAGACGCCGGGACTCCGATTCACGACCGGGCACCTAGCCCAATGACCGGCGCCGACTTCTACCAGCGGTGGGAACTTTTGGGCGCAGACCGGAATCCGAAAAGTACATCGCGGCTCGAATCCGCAGGCTACCGAAATGCTGTCGGCGGATGGCACTGTTCCTTCAATGGTTCGCAAGGCAGAATTGCGATCAGTTGTCAGAGTCGGCACTGCGCTCAAGAGTCCGCGAGTATAAGGATGCGCGGGGGCGCGAAAAATGTCGGCTTTCGATCCCATTTCGACGAGGCTTCCCGCGTACATCACGGCAACGCGATCCGCGACTTGAGAGACGACAGCCAGATCGTGCGAAATGAAAAGCATTGTAAGTCCAAACTTTTTTCGCAGGTTCGCCAGCAGCTCAAGGATTTGCGCTTGAATAGTGACATCGAGAGCAGTGGTGGGTTCGTCGGCAATTAACAATTGGGGTCGGTTGACGATGGCCATCGCAATCATGACACGTTGCCGCATTCCTCCAGAAAGTTGGTGAGGATAATCGCGGGCGCGTTGACTCGCATCGGCGATGGCAACATCGTCCATCGCGCTTACGGCGCGATCCCATGCTTCTTTTTTTGTGATCTTGTTGTGCGCCCGGACAGCTTCCGCGACTTGGTCCCCAACCCGCATCACAGGATTCAGCGCCGTGGTTGGTTCCTGAAAAATCATCGCAATTTGGGTTCCGCGCAATTGCCGCATGTTGTCTTCGGATAATTGAAGCAGGTCGCGCTGATCCTGATTTGGAAGAACGCGAAAAATAATGTGACCGCTCACCCGGGCGCTGGGCGGCAGCAACCGCATCAAAGCTAAAGAAGTGACAGACTTCCCGGAGCCGGATTCGCCGACTAGACCGAGGACCTCTCCGGGAGCGATCTCGAAACTGAGCTCTCGAACCGCGGTGGACAGGCGGCCAGACGATGCTGTTCCGCGAACTGGAAACTCGACGGTCAAGCCGCGCACTTCAAGTAGCGAATGCACTTGGTTATCGTAGCAGGGACAAATTGGAATTCTTTGATTGACTTGGCTCAGGGTCTCAATTTAGCTTCGGCAAAATGATCGTCATCCCGCACGTGTAGGGCGGGTGTCTTCACCTGCCCGGCGGAGCGCAAACTCCGCGACTCCGTGAACTGGCGCTCACCTCCAGACGAGGGCGTCTGGGACTGCATGATTTCATATGAAAAATTGCCATCGTTCTCGAGCTGAATTTAGACACGCGAGTTTGTTTCTTTTAGTTCTGCCTTTGATGCTGGGTTGCGGTTCCAGCACGCCTTCAGAAACCACCACCACGCCGCCGTCAAATAACTTTCAGACCGTCTCCCTAACCCGGCTCAGTCAGGATACGTTTACGAACTCCACCAGCCAGCACGCCACGGAAGTCGAGCCCGGTTTGTATGCGTTTGGCTCGACCATGGTGACCGCGTTTCAGGTAGGGCGAATTTCGAGCGGCGGCGGAGCTGACATCGGATTCGCAACTTCTACCGACGCGGGAACGACGTGGAACAGCGGTTATCTTCCAGGGATCACAACCTTCCAGGGAGGGGGATCATTCAGTGCAGCCAGCGATGCCGTCGTCGCCTTCGACGCCGCCCACGCGATGTGGATGATCTCATCGCTTGGAATCAATGCTACGGCTCAGGTGCTCGTAAACCGTTCGCCAGACGGCATTAATTGGGGAAATCCAATCGCCGTCAGCACGAATGGAGACACCGATAAGAATTGGATCGTCTGCGACAATACGCCCGCCAGCCCCTTCTACGGTCATTGTTATGTGGAATGGGATGATCCTTCGAATCAGGACATCATTGAAATGAGCACATCCAAAGATGGAGGGCTTACCTGGAGCTCCGCCCAGAACACAGCCAATTCGGCGCAGGGTATTGGGGGAGTTCCGTTGGTTCAGCCCAACGGAATCGTGGTCGTTCCGATTCTTGGAATTTCGGGCAATTCCGAGATCATCACTGCATTTACCTCTACCGATGGTGGCGGCAGTTGGAGCGCTCCAGTCACGGTCTCTCCGGTCACCGATCATCAGGTAGCCGGCAATCTGCGCACCTCCGCATTGCCTTCCGCTCAAGTGGACGCTACGGGCACGGTTTATGTGATCTGGCAGGATTGCCGCTTCCGGACTAATTGTGCGTCCAACGATCTGGTACTCAGCACTTCGACGGATGGAGTTACCTGGACCAATCCAGCGCGCGTGCCGATTGATGCAGCTACAAGCACGGTGGATCATTTCATTCCTGGATTAGGTGTTAATCCCACAACCTCCGGCGCCAGCGCTCACTTGACGTTGACTTACTATTTTTATCCCGTCTCGAATTGCGGGACCACTTGCAGCCTTGGACTCGGTTACGTCTCCTCGCAGGATGCCGGGCAGACGTGGAGTGCCCCAACTCAATTGGTTGGCGGTATGAGTCTTACCTGGCTGCCAAACACGTTTTCCGGACTCATGGTAGCCGATTACATTTCCACTTCCTTTGCAAATGGCAAAGCCTTCGGAGTATTCGCGGTCGCCAATCCCCCTAACGGAAGTGTTTTTAACGAGGCGATATATACGACGCCGTCTCCGTTAGTCGCGGAAGAAAACGGAAGAAGGGTCAGTTCCAAACGGGAAAGCCCTATCCCGAATGCAAAATCCGATCACGGTCCGAGACGGTTCTACGATGAGGATCACGAATATCCAATCCCGCCGCCGAAAAGAGACATGAGACGGTCGGCAAGAAAATGATTGTCCCGCCGAAGACCGTAAACATTGGGCGCACACCCTTTTTACACACAGCGATCTTTGGCGCGGATTCCAAACCTGTTCGCGAACATGCCCGCAAATTCCGTGTAGGTTAGCTGCCGGATCAAGCTGCTAACGCGACTTGCACCGAATCCGGTCACAGGCTTGTGGAGAGGCTGCACTCGATTGAATCAAAGCAAGATAAAACGTCGCATTTTTCGTTGACTCTAAAAATAGAAGGAGTAAAAACATAATCGTTCTTTGACACGTTCTAAGTTTACCCGGTTGGTGCGATGTCCGGGACTCAAGCGAGATCACTCAGCACCATCGCAAGATGGAGCAGAGAGGGTCAGCAAGGGTCTAATAGCTGAGCGCTGGTTGAGGCGAACAGGAACACCATGTCAGAGGCAAGATAGAGTCCCGAGGCGTTGAACAAGTTTTTCCGGTTGGCGGTAAGCCCGGAGCCCGAGTGACGATCGCCTGTCGCAGCCGTAAGGCCGCAACAGCAGCAGGTCGGCAAGGGTCTAACGCGAGCTACTGGCCGAGACGAATACGTTCAACATCACCTCGGGACTCTTATTTTTTACGACTTGTTTACTTTCTACTCGGGACCGGCAGCCAACCGAGTTTTTTCCTGCGACCATTGCTAACTCTCGCTCTTGAGTCGGCGCATCAGTCCTTTCAAGACTGAAATGTGCACGGCTGTTGCCAATTTAACCGAACACAAATAGGTATTTGTTGACGGCTACATTGTCGTGGGCACGATGAAGTAGGGCTGGTTCGTCAGGTCTATGGCGAAGCCTGGATAGAGCCATGCCTTTTCGGGGATCTCTCTCAACTCGAAGTAATATTGAATGGAATATTTTGACGCGGTGTAGCTCGCCGGAATAACTGTTCGATACTCACCGTGTATTTCCGGTATTTCCGGTATTTCCGCGACCTCGTACCGCTCCGCCTGATTTACATGCCGGTAATGTAAGCGGACAGAAATTGGCTTGGTTGGTTGCTTGACCGAGAGAACGATCTCTAAATCCTTTCCTGGCAGGAAGCGGGGAGAAGGCGTATGGGAGCATGCGACGGAACCCCGCGGCGGCCGCCCGAGTGCTTCCTGAATTGCCGACCGGACTCGCGCAGGTTGCGGCTGACCTTCCTGAAGCGATTCAATCCGCTTTGCCATCAGGGCGATGTCAACATCCATAGCGAGCAAGCGGTCCAGCCAGTTGCCACGCATTCGGGGGAGGGGCCCAAATGTCATGTCGAAAACGTAAATGGCCTTGGTCTCTTCGGCGAATTGGGACCAGATTTCCCGCGCGCGGCGATATTGCTTCAACGCTTCTTCGAGTGCCGCCCGGTCAGTCGAACGCTCATGGATTGCATAAAGCGTGCCGCTGCGAAGTTCTGCGGCAAAAAAACTTCCCAGGCCGATATGAATTTTTAGATCAACCACCGCCCTGCGGAACTCTGGGTTTGTGTTTATTACAGGTTGACCATTCGTTCCGTTCGATTTGGCGCCCGCTTCAGTCAGGCGATTGTCTGCTTCTTGGGCAAGGTCCTCCAGCCATTGCGCGACTTCAACCGGAGAATATTTGCCGGAGCGTTCGCCCTTGAGCAACTCGTCCGCGAAATCGCTGATGCGAGAAAACATTTGCGGATCCAATGGGCTGACATTCCCAAATACTTTCGGCGCGGGCGTATCGCCATAAGGCTGCGGTTCGTTCGCATCCACGATTGGCTGGTTGGTGTAGAACTCGGGACCGAAGGTATCGTTGACGGCTGAGGGTAGGTGCGCCGTAGTAACGAGCGGCAGGATTCGCGTCGCACTGCTTAACGCTGCTTCGAGAGCGGGCGCGCTGCCGCCAAATTGCTTACGAAGATATCGCTGCCAAACATCAGGGTCCGCGTGCGCGTTATAAAGCAGGCGTCCCCATACGCGATAGGTGTAAAGATATTTTTCCCAATCCCGGTGAGGATTCAAAGATTTGTCAGCGTAGGCGCAGCGCCCGCCAGGTAAACCCGATCCGCGGCGGCCTTTGAAAGATAGCGGCTCGAACAATTCCGCTCCCGCACCCCCGCAAAAACGAAAGGCATGGGCGTGAGCGGCGGTCGAGATCGGATCGCCCCACAGCAGGAACCTGTGGGTGCCGGGCCAGACACGATACATCACACTGTAAGGACGATCCCGCTTCAAGAAATCCGCATAGCCGTAACGGGTAAAAATTCTTGATCCGGTGCTGAGGGCGGAGAAATCGTCGTGCTTGAGATCTTTCCGTGGCATTTCCAGATCGCGGATCGCCGCCTGATGGTAAGGCAAACCCATATGCTCGGCCCAGTATTTGGGCGAGAGCTTGACTGGCATGTGAGTAGCAAGAGCCTCATCAATGATGGGCTGGTCCAGGCCCTTGGTATGCAGATCAATCTCGACCTTGCGGCCAGATCGCGGCACGCCTTCGAACACGGTTTTCCAGAACGAATAACTCCCTTCGCGTACACCGCTCTCTGCGTGAGTACGCAGCGTCACGCCACTGATATCGGGACATGCTTTCAACAATGCAGTTAGTGCATCACGGCAGTACGCAGCATGATTCGCGGGCGTTAGCCCTTCGATAACATAATTCGCGTTCGAGCTGTCCGGCCCCCACTCGTATCCGTGAGTCCAAATGCCTAGCTGGAAGTCAATCCCGTGTGCCACAGCTTGCTGGCTGATGAACTGAAGCATCTCCAGATTTTGGTCTCGTTCCGCTTCCGGCAAGTTAGTGGCCTTCACCTCATAGCCCGGCACAGAAAGTAAAAACGGATAAGCGAAAAGAAAGTACGCATCGGCAACGCTCTCCAAAGAGTCATAGCCGATGCCCAGCGCCAGCTGAAAACGATTAAACCGCTGCGATGCGAGCATTGAAAAGTATGCTGGCCACATCTCGCGGTCGTTGAACCAGGGCTTATCTTCGACATCGCTGACAAATAAACGTGCCACGCTTCGAACCTGATTGAAAGGCTGCTCGGCTACTGGCGCCTGCGTCTTCAACGCCTGAATCGGATCGTCCGAGTACTTTATCCGGTCCGCTAATTCAAGAACTGCATACATCACTCCCCGCGCATCGCTGCCACATGCCAGCAGCATCGGGCTGCCCTTGTGCGTGGAAGGCACCAGGGCGAGGCACTCCGGCGCATTTGATACTGAGATATTCGCATCCTTGAGGATTTTCGAAACAGGAGGAGTGTTATGACTACCGACCATCAAACAGAAACTGGACGGCGGACATTGATCCAGGGTATTGAACTGCCGAACGCTCATGCCGTGTTCTTCGATGGTACGGGTCAATTCTCGAATGGCCCAAGTTGCGGGAGCTGGCGACACGGCCAAGTCTGAGGGGTCTGCAACCAGGCAAATCGTAGCGTCGCCACCAGATTGCGCTGTGCCGGACGCGCCCAGCCGAAAAGCGCCGACGGACAACGCTGTCATCTGAATAAAATCGCGGCGGGAGAGATTTCTGGTTTTCACTTATTCAAGTTGTGTCAGCGCTTTTATTTTCGGAGAACGTTGAGTATTGTACGCGCTCAGCCAGTCGGGGCAATTGCGAAGGCAACGGCTTTTTCAAGACAGCGGCAAGAAGCAGATTCCTCGTCGCTGCGCTCGTCGGAATGACAAGAGCTGAATTTGCTTATTTTCCCGCATTGCCGGGACCGCCGACGGGATAGATCCGTGGAATTCGCTGTTCGAGAGGGGGCAGCGCAGGAAAGGCTGCGTGTGGTTCCGTTTGATACCAATAAGCGACGGAGAAATAATTGTCAGAGCGATGGTTGGCGTGGCCGTGCTCGATCGTCGCGCGTAACGACTTGGTAAATGTGATAGGCGAATCCAGATGGAAGCGGTAGAGCGACCATCGGCCGCCGGCGACTTCCTGCCCTACTACAGGCGCCCCGAATAGGCCATAGGAAAACGTGTGGCCGCCAAAATCCCATGCGCCGAGAAAGTAGTCTTCCGAGCCGGTTCCGTTAATGGAAGGCATTTTCTCGCCATCCACGAAGAACATGTCGTCGCCCTCGCCCCACCAGCTGTCCTGGTTTTGCAGCACGGACATTGTGACGCCCGCGAAGTGTCCCCGCCCGATGGCTTCCATCCAGACATAGTTGCCGTCACCGTTTAAGTTTTTCTTGTCGTTTACTAGCGGATCGCCGTCCGACTTCCATTGATTCGTCCAACCCTTGGCCGGAGCGGCTTGGCGATATTGTGCATGGAAGTACAGCGTGTCGTCAGGCAACGCCTTGGGATATACGCGGTAGTCAACGTTGAAGTAAAAAGCGTTGACCTTTTGCGTGCCTTCATTGGTGACGGTGATGCGGGCATGTTTTTGGAATGGCATGGGGAAAAAGCAGTTCAATGCCTTGTCGGAGCCGACGGCCAGCGGAATGGATTGATACAGAAAATAATCGCCCAGTCCCAGGCCGAAGAAGTCGCCGATTGGCGCTTCGACGCTCGGCGTAGGCTCGCCGTCCCAGTACATGCGCAGCACCAGCGCCTTTAAATGATGCGGATCATTGCTGGCAATCGTGACCCAAACGTGGCTGACGAGGCCGGGTCCAGCTTCATCGAGCAGGATTAACGTCTCTCCCGCAGCAATCTGGCGCGCGTCGGCATTGCCGCCGCTGCGGTCATAGCTGGACGATCGGTGCTGGGTGTAATCCTTTGCTTGCGGCAGCGTGGAGAGCCATCTGGTGGGGTCTTGTGCGAGGGTTAGGGAGGGTAGGATTAGCGCCGAGAGTATGACAAGAAGAAAACAGCGTTTCATGAGCGGTCTCCGAGCACCGGGGTGGAGGAAGCGGCATTTTAACTCAGGCGGCGTAACATTGCGGTTGCGTTATTGATCGTTTGGCGTCGAAGGCTTAGATTCCAACGCATCATATAAAATGCTACGATCGCATCATGATTGATGTGACCCAGGACATTCATTCATTGACCACGTTCAAGCGCAATTCCTCCGGGCTGATGAAGCGCATGAAGAAGACTGGGCGCCCCCTGGTGTTGACTGTGAATGGCAAAGCAGAGGCTGTATTGCTCGATGCCAAGGACTATCAGCACGTGGCCGATCATCTTGACGCGATTGCAAACATCCGTCAGGGACTTCTGGAGGCCGAGCGGGGCCTGGGTCAGCCCGCCAAAGAGGTTTTCGACGAGATAAGGCGTGAGACGCGATCGAGGAAATGAGGTACCTCGTCGTGCTGACTCCCAGAGCAAAGCACAATCTCAGAACAGTTCATGCGCACATCTTTCATCAGGCGCCGCACGCGGCCGATGAGTGGCTGGACCGCGCCGAGTGAGCGGTTGATAGTCTGGACCACCATCCAGAGCGTTGCCCTTTGGCTTCGGAGAGTCTTTCATTTGGCAAACCCATCCGTCAGTTACTTTTTGGCACGGGAAATCGGGGCACATATCGTCTCTTGTTCGTAGTGGCCGATCAGTCAGTTTATGTGCTCCACGTCCGTCATGGATCTCGGCTTCCGCTATCTTCTTCGGAAAAGCGAACTCTTTCTGCCGGTTTTCTCACGCGTGCATTACAGCGGAATATTCCCGTGCTTCTTAGGCGGATTCTTTTCCCGCTTTGTTTCCAGCATGGCCAGTGCCTGAATCAGCTTTTTTCGTGTGTCCCGTGGCTGGATCACCGCGTCCACATATCCGCGCTCGGCGGCGACGTAAGGATTGGCGAAACGCTCGCGGAACTCTTCGATTTTAGCTTTGCGCAAGTCGTCGCGGTTGGCGGCCGCGTCCAAATCGCGCCTGTAGACGATGTCCACCGCGCCTTCCGGGCCCATGACGGCGATTTCGGCGGTCGGCCACGCGTAGTTCACATCGGTGCGGATGTGCTTGGACGCCATCACGCAATATGCCCCGCCGTATGCCTTGCGAGTAATGACCGTTATTTTCGGCACCGTGGCTTCGGCAAATGCGAACAACAGCTTCGCGCCGTGCCTGATGATTCCTCCATATTCTTGATTCGTTCCCGGCAGAAATCCCGGAACATCTTCAAAAGTGATTAAGGGAATATTGAAGCAGTCGCAGAAGCGAACGAACCGCGCGCCTTTGACGGACGCGTTGATGTCGAGCGTCCCGGCAAGCATCGCCGGCTGATTGGCCACGATTCCTACGGGTTGCCCATTCAGCCGCGCAAATCCCACGACGATATTCTTCGCGTAGTGTTCATGCACTTCGAAGAAATAGCCATCGTCCGCGACGCTGTGAATCACGTCTTTCATGTCATAAGGAAGATTGGATTGCTCGGGAACAATGCTATCCAGCGCGGCATCGGCACGGTCGGACGGATCGGTGCAAGGCTTTCGCGGCGGGTCGTCGAGATTGTTCGATGGCAGAAAACTGAGCAACTCGCGCACCATCGCCAGGCATTCTTCGTCGTCGTGGGCCATGAAGTGTGCCACGCCCGAAACTTCGTTGTGAGTTGTCGCGCCGCCAAGCTCTTCTTTGGTTACGTCTTCGTGGGTGACCGTCTTGATCACGTCCGGCCCGGTGATGAACATGTACGAGGTCTTGTCCACCATCAGGATAAAATCAGTGATAGCGGGCGAATAAACGGCTCCGCCGGCGCACGGCCCCATGATCGCGGAAATTTGAGGAATCACGCCGCTGTAAAGCGTGTTGCGCAGAAAAATATCCGCGTATCCAGCGAGGGACACAACACCTTCCTGTATGCGGGCCCCGCCGGAGTCATTGAGACCAATCATCGGCGCGCCCATCTTCGCGGCAAGATCCATGATCTTCACGATTTTCGCCGCATTAGCTTCCGACAGCGATCCGCCAAAAACGGTAAAGTCCTGCGCGAAAATAAAAACCAGGCGACCATCAATGCGTCCGTATCCGGTGATGAAGCCGTCGCCATAATATTTTTGCTCGGCCATGCCGAAGTCGGCAGAGCGGTGGGTGACGAGCTTATCGGTCTCCTCGAACGTGCCCTCATCGAGCAGGAACTCGATGCGCTCGCGGGCGGACATCTTGCCTTCTCTATGCTGCCGCTCACGGCGTTGGACGCCTCCGCCATCTTCGGCGAGTTGATTGCGCTTCTTGAGTTCAGCCAACTTCTGTTCGAGATTCATGGCGGGACGATTATAGCGGCAGGAGGGTGTGCAACTGCGGAGCTTTGCTCCGCCGGACAGGTGAGGACACCTGTCCCTACGTGAGTCTCGCTATTCCATGCTCGAGCCCATGGGCTCGTAGCGGTACTTCTTGCCATCCCAAAAAAGTACGGCGGTCATTTGGTCAGCTCCCTTTTCTTCGACGTATATGGCCATCAACTTCTTTTTCCTGATCTGATACTTCTTTACGGTGACCCCTTTGTAAGGCAAATTTACGATTACGAATTTCGCCGGAATCGCGGACGGAGTCGGAGCGCGCCAAGCTTCCTTTCCCGAACCGTGAATGATAAGGAGCGCCAGTGCGCGGTCCTCTGGAATGTCCGTCGAGAATCCCGTGGTGACTTTTGGATTTCCATAGCCAAAAAAAGTGTAATACGGGTCAAGGACAACAAAATCCTTGTCTGCCTGGTCCGCCATTGGATTCTTGCAGCGCGCCGGAATCACAATGTCGTCCACGCCATCTCCATTGAGGTCAGCCACCAGCGGCGGAATTCCCATCAGGCTGCAACTTAAGCCGAATTCCTTTTGCACGAAGTCATTGGTAATTACAGAATCAGGGGGTTGCGGTTTGGAAGCATTTTGTTGAGCCCAAAAACTCTGTGGCTGCACCAGCAGTACGAAACTTAGAAGCAATAGAAAACGAGGTAACTTCATAATCTCTACTCTAGCGCTGATCCGCGCACGCGGGTAGAGACAATACAGATGCAGGCTCTGTTCAGTGTTACTTCCGGAAGTGTTCCCAACCTTTGGGGATCAATTTCTGGGACTTATTATGGCTCGCCAAGACCATCCCTCGACCACGAACAATGCGTCCGATTTCGGTGACTGGAACATTCGCAATAAGCGTTGGTACCCGCTTGCTGCCAGATGCCGTGAAGAGGAGTTCGTAATCCTCGCCCCCGTCCAAGGCTGAATGAATATCTACTTCCCTTCGCAACTTTCCATGACGAGCACGCGGGACCGCATCCGCGTTTATCTCCGCACCAACGCCACTTTCTTGACACAGGTGGCTAAGGTCGGTGGAGGGACCGTCGCTTATATCAATCATTGCCGAGGCCAAGCTCTTTTCGCGCAGGATGCGTCCAACTTCGAGCCGCGGGGTTGGATACGAGTACTTGTCCAAGTCTTCGGACGGAATGTTTCGTTTTTGGCCCTTAAGCAGCATTCGCAGCGTGGTAGCCGCACCTCCCAATGATCCGGTTACGTAAATGCGATCCCCCGGCTTTGCACCTGAACGAAGAATCGCCTTTCCTTTCGGAACAGAGCCGAGGACAACAATGTCAGCTAGGATTTTCCCGGGAGATTTTGCCGTATCGCCACCCGCCAGGGTGACCTTGAAGGCTCTCGCGAGATCTAGTAACCCTCGCAGAAATTCGTCGGTCCACGCTTGCGGCAGCCTTCCGGGTAGCGCCAGAGATAGGAAAGCAGCAAGCGGTATGCCTCCCATGGCGGCAATATCACTCAGACCACGCAGGAGACATCGGTGCCCAATCGGAGCCGCGGGTTGCAATTTCCTGACGAAATGAACGCCTTCAAGGCTGAAATCGGTGGTGATGAGAGCCTCATGACCCGCAGGGATGCGGACAGAGGCACAGTCGTCCCCAATGCCGATGATTCCCGCCGCCAGGCCAGCATGGAGGCGTATGCGGCGAATGAAGGCTTTCTCGGGAAGTAGCAAGGCAAGCTAATGATATCCGACAACTATTGAAGCAACACGGTACACCCAGTTTCTTTCGGGACGGGCGAGGACGCCCGTCTCTCCATCATTTGAAACCGGTAATCCAGCTAACGGACATGGCCGATTACCCATCCTTGGTAATGAAATTTGCTTGCCCAGGCGCGTTGACACGGGGAACCTACTTTGTTACCTTTGCCCATCAGTCTCCCAGACTTGGTTTACCGGGCTAAGTGCTGTATCCAGTTTGGATTGCGGCAAAAAGCGTTGCTTTGGTAATCCTTTGGCCAGTGAATTTGTAAGGACGCGATCTTTACCGGAATGGGAACTAGGCCAGGTTCCACATTGGGCAAGGCTTTCCGTCGAGAGCCGCCGTCCGGTAGCTGGATTCAATTATTAGCGAGAGAGGAAATTATTGAGTAAGCGCTGTTACATTCTTTTTGTCGCGCGGGGCGAAGATGGGCAGCTTCGGAAGATACCGATTCCGCTCAACTACCTTTACGTGCTGACTGTGGGCATGGCCATCGGAATCTTAAGCCTTACCGGCATTGCCAGTTCGTACACGCGAATGCTGTTGAAGGTCTCGCACTACAATGAGCTGCGCACCCAAAAAGAGGCCCTTACCACACGCTATTCGACACTCGAAAAGGTGGCCCAGGAGAGAGACGTTCAAGTGGCCTCGCTCGGCTCCCTGGCAAGCGAAGTTTCCACTCTTTATGGTCTGAAGTCCGACCCCAGCTTGATGGCAGGTTCTTCCGATGCGAAGAACATCCAGGAAACGCAGGTTACCTCCTCGCTTGATCGCCTGTATGTGCTGAAAACTTCGGCTCTCAGCGGTGCAACCACCACCGGCATTTCGCTGGGGCTTACCCGCGATGCCACCACCACGGAATGGCTTCGAGCGAACGCGGCCCCGAATCTTTGGCCGGTCGAGGGCCCCGTTACCGGTTCCTTCGGAGAACGCATTGATCCGTTTAATGGCGAAGGCGCATTCCACAGCGGCGTGGATATCGGCTCCTCTTACGGGCAGGCCATCATAGCTCCGGCAGATGGGGTGGTACAGTTCGCTGACTTCATGGGCGGATACGGACGAGCCATCGTTCTTAGTCACGGCCACGGAATCACGACGCGCTACGGGCATTTGTCGAACTTCGCCGTGGTCACCGGCCAACATGTCCGCCGCGGCGACACGATTGGATACGTCGGACTAAGCGGACGCAGCACCGGCCCTCATTTGCATTACGAAGTCCGCATCAACGATACCCCGGTGAATCCCTACAAATACCTGCGGCTTACCGTCGCGAATGTCGGAGGTTTCTCAGCGGGAAGCTGAGAATGTCCCGGCCGTCAAATTCCCTCTTGTATAGCGCACAGCACATTCACCTGCAAACCAACAACCTGGCCGACAAACTCATCCGCCTTATTCAATGAAACTGTCGCCGTTTGTGTTTGACAGCTGACGGCAGACCTATACTGTAGCCATGCTCCCGCCCGGCGGCCTTGAAGCTGAGCTTCGCAAATATTGGGGATACAATTCTTTTCGCCCGCTTCAGGAGCGCATTGTACGCAGCCTGCTGGAGGGCCATGACACTTGCGTCGTCATGCCAACCGGGGGTGGAAAATCTCTTTGCTATCAGTTGCCAGCTCTACTTTCCGGAAAGACCGCGATCGTCGTCTCGCCTCTGATTGCACTCATGCAGGACCAGGCCGCGCAACTGGCGCAAATGGGAATCCCAGCCGCTGTTTTGAATAGTTCGGTCACCGCTGAACAGCAAGCGGGATTGATCGGAAGAGCACAGCAAGGTGAATATCGCCTCTTATATTTCTCACCGGAACGCCTGGCGCGCGCCGATACAATGGCTTGGCTTCAGCAGGTTCCGATCACATTCTTTGCCGTTGACGAAGCTCACTGCATCTCGGAGTGGGGACATGAATTTCGTCCCGAATACCGTCAACTAAAGCGTTTGCGAACCTCGTTCCCTGATCGTCCGATTGCGGCATTCACTGCGAGCGCGACTCAG
Organism: Acidobacteriaceae bacterium; assembly: GCA_003169715.1. Taxonomy (GTDB): domain Bacteria; phylum Acidobacteriota; class Terriglobia; order Terriglobales; family Acidobacteriaceae; genus PALSA-188. Next base: position 26,328 of record PNAR01000292.1, read on the forward strand.
CGGGTCCGTCATGACATTCTGAGCCAGCTTCAACTTCGCAATCCCGATAAATACATCGCGAGCTTTCATCGGCCGAACTTGCGCTATCTGGTCCGCGAGTGTACTGGCGCTGAACACCAGGAACTGCTGGTTGCCGCACTGCGGGAAAATTCGGAGGGAAGCATCATCGTCTATTCGCCGACCATTGATGGAGTAAAGCTAACGGTAAATTTCCTGAAGAGCGAGGGGATTCCGGCAGTCGCTTACCACGGCAAAATGGAGGCGGACGAACGCCGGCGCACGCAGGAACAATGGATGTCTGACGAAGTACGTGTCCTGGTCGGAACGATTGCTTTCGGATTGGGAATCAATAAGGCAACCGTTCGCGCAGTCATCCATATGTCTCTCCCGAAGTCCATCGAACAGTATTACCAGGAGGCCGGACGCGCTGGCCGTGACGGTGATCCAGCAAATTGCATTCTGCTGTGGCAAAAGCGCGACGCTGGACTGCTGGCATACTTTATTGAGCAAGTAAGCGATCCAACGGAGAAGGAGCGGTCGTGGGAGCGATACCATACGATCCGGCGTTTCGTCGAATCGAAAAGTTGCCGTCACCGTTATATTTGTTCGCACTTTGGCGAGCGCACCAAATGGGACACTTGCGGCTCTTGTGATATGTGCGGCGCCTTGCCGGAATGGCTGGCTCCGGCCGGCAGTCCAAAGCGCAGAGCGTCGAAAGCAACTGCCGCTTCCAAAATAGCATTGGCCGTTCCACAAGCAGTCCATGGACTGCCTCCCGCCATAGCAGCCGAGTTACGGGAAAAACTCCGCCAATGGAGGCGTGAGGCTGCGAAGCAGCAGGGTGTACCAGCCTTTGTCGTGATGCACGATACGTCTCTCGAAGAGATTTGCCGCGTCCTGCCGAGATCAACAACGGAACTGCGTCGCGTTCACGGCATCGGAGAATATAAGGCTGCCTTGTACGGAGAGCAAATTATTGAAGTGCTAAAAACGAAGTGCTGAAAACGAAGTGCTGAAAACCGTTTCTACAGGGGCCTCGCGTTAATGCAGTTTTTATATCAGCTTCGCCAAAATTACGCTGACGAAGCTGAAAAGACCGTTTTTCTAGTCTATAATCTATTGAGAACACTAGGCTTACGCTCGTAAGGGTTTGGCATCAGACCTGTTATACGAATGTATAGATACCAGCATCTTAGGTATCGTAGTTTTCCGCCAGCGTGTCGCGGACAATTGTCTGGCCTTGGCGTCTTTGACAGCAATTCTCGGGGTATTGACCCCGCAACTTGGAGGAAGTCGAAATGAAAAAGCGTGCCCTCGTAGTGTTGTTCGTTGCCGGTGCAATGTGCTTGCCGGCAGTAGCACAGCAGAATGGCTCTACAACACAAGACCAGGTGGCTGCTCAGCCATCTCAAAATACTCAAACTTCTGACCAGATGAGTGCCACGGGGAAACCGTTACAACCGCCCGCCCGCGAAGGTTTCTGGGGACGCGTCAATCCGTTCGCCCGCAAGAAGTATGTGCAGCGGCAGACTGGCCCGATCCGTGACCGCCTAAACGAACTGGATGACCTCACGGCTAATAACAGCAAGAACATTAAGGACGCTGATTCCCGCGCCCAGCAAGGAATCCAACTAGCCTCCGCAAAAGCCAATGAAGCCGACCAGCACGCTATTGACGCCGGGAACAGGGCGCAAGCTGCGCAGCAAACGGCCACGCAGGCAAATACGAGAATTGGAAATGTGGAGCAAGTAGTCAGCAATATTGATCAATACAAGGCATCGAATCAAACCGAAATCCGCTTCCGCCCGGGACAGGGCGTCCTGAGCAAAAACGCGAAGTCGGCTCTTGATGATATGGCGACACCCTTAAAAGATCAGCACGGTTACATTATCGAAGTGCAGGGTTTCTCCTCAGGAAGAGGACAGGCTGCGATCTCAACTTCGCAAAAGATGGCCGATTCAGTCGTCCGTTACCTCGTGGAGAACCACGACGTGCCGGTTTACCGCATTTATGTGGTTGGTATGGGCAACGCCCCTGTTGCCTCCGCTGACCAGGATGCAAAGGCACGACACTCAAGCGGCGGCCGCGTCGAAATCAGCTTGTTAAAAAATAACCTTGAGCAGCTTGCCTCGTCCGAAGCCGCAGTTCCGGCAGGGCAGGATCAACAAGTTCCCGCAAAGTAATACTGAAATAGCCCTCTCCCCAAAAAAGACTCTTGCGTCAGCAAGAGTCTTTTTATTTTCGTGTTCCGAGCGTGTCCCCCAGGACTTACTGGGGTGCGGTCTTGTCCTCGACTTTTTGCGCGCCTTCATCGGTTTTCTGCGCAGCCTTGTGTGTGACCTTCTTGGACGTGTGCTTTACGGCATGACCGGTCTTCTTGGCTGTTTTCTTAGTCGCGCTACCGGTGTCTTTTGCAGCATCCTTGGTTTCATGTCCCGCATCTTTCATGTCCTGTTTGGCTCCGGTATCCTGCGAAATTCCGAATCCCGTTAGAGCGGCAATGACGAGGAATGAAAAGCACATCCGTTGTACAAATCTCATATGATTTTTCTCCGTTTAGAATCAGATTGCGGTATTGGCTTGTAACTATACGCCACCGTCCCAGCTTGGGAAAGGCAACTTCGGCTGACGTAGTGGTTCTACTTTGAATCTTTCCTCGGAAGTCCCAGAGCAACAATCGCCGCGAATATCGCGACGGAAATGATAGCCAGCCACCAAGGCTTCAAAATGATCGGAAAGAAAACAACGAAGATAATAAGCATCCACCAGCGCCACGCGGGCATTTCCATCACCTAGGCCACTCTTTCCGCCCTCTGCTCGTAAGATTCCCAGAGAGCTACAAGATCTGACACGTCCCACAGACGGCGATTTGGGTATATTCCGCCGGGCGCGGTAGAATTCCCAACACAATGATTTGGCATCCTAAGTTGTTCGCTAGATTCAATCGGAGGAATGATGGCAGACCGTCCTAAGAGTGATTCCGTTCCGGCAGGACCAGCATCCGTTGATGAGAGCCCCAGCCCTAACAAGGCGCTGGTTCGCGTGTTTGACACGGAACAGGAATCCGAGGCATTGATTGTGAACGGACTTCTGCAATCCGCCGGCATTCAATCGGATCTAACATCGCTGGATGCGCCTCAAGATATTCTTCCCGGCGTCGGTGGCACCGTTATTTTGGTGCGCGAGGAAGATGCACAAAGGGCGCGAGAACTCATTCAAGAATCAAGACGGGCCGCAGCCGAAGAGGACACCGCCGAGGTTGACGTCAGCGGCGATCCAACACCTCTGGGATGACGTTCTTGCCATCCAGGAAAAAGCTTACTGCCCCATTCGTGTCCGTACGATAGGTACCAATTCTTCTTTGGGCCAGCCGGTCCAACACCTCTTTTCGCGGATGACCATATAGGTTGCGCGCTCCGACCGAAATCACCGCGAAACGAGGATGCACTGCGGCAAGGAAGTCGGCTGCGGTCGAAGTCGCGCTGCCATGATGAGCAACTTTCAGAAGGTCAGCGTGCGGCTCTTCCTGGGATACGAGGTTCTCTTCTTTTCTTTCGGCGTCGCCTTCCAGAAGCGCCGATGTCGCTTTATAACTCACCTTCATCACTAGTGACGTGTCATTGGGGCGTGCTAATTCAATGTCTGGCCGCTCAACCGGGGCGAGTATGCGCACACTGGCGCCGCCCATCTCGAAGCCTTCCCCCGCAAAATGCAGAATCACAGGGATGCGAAGACCTTTGGCGAGTTGAACGACCCTCTGCAGCTCTGGAGAAGGTGAATCCACTCCCAACCACAGTTCGCGGGGACGGAAGTTCGAGAGCACCGCGGGCATCCCTCCGAGATGATCAGCATGAGCGTGCGTAATCGCTACCATGTCGAGCCGCGATATTCCTCGTGACCACAAGTACGGAGAGACAACGTCTTCTCCAATGTCGAGATCGGAATGCATCCACGAAGGCAAACCGCCGGCATCAATCAGCAAAGTGCGCCCCTGGGGGAAAACCAGCAGGATTGAATCTCCCTGGCCAACATCAATTGCGGTGACCTCCAACACGCCCGCGTGGAATTCGGGGCGGGGAGGGACAAAGCTTATCCAAATAGCGGTTGCGGCGACGACCGCCAAACTTGCGGCCATGAACAGAGGACGGCTGCGTACCAGAATCATGGCCAGGACAAGCGCGCCACAAGCGGCAAGGCCGACCCAGAGTTCTGGCGTAGGTACGCGGGCATCGGCGATTCTCAGGTTGCCCATCCAATGCACCGTTGCGCCCGTGGCCCGCAGCGCGATCGCCGTCACGAATGCGGGCAGCTTCGCGACAGCCGCCGAGACATAGCCGAACGAAATCGCGGCACCCGCGGCAACCATGATGAGTTCGGTCAAAGGCACAACGACGATATTCGCGGGCAGAGACACAATGGTCGCGCGATGAAAGTAGAACGCCATGGGCAAAACAAATCCGGCCTGTAGAAGCACGGATATGAAAACAAAATCGCCAACTATGACAATGCCGCGGCCCACAAGTGCAATGGTCGGTAACGTGACTGTATCCCCAAGAAATCTCTTCAACCGGGCGGCGATCATTCGCAGGTCGAGTCGAAGTTGTACCAATTTTGGAGATAGCGCCAAGTCGTAAGTCGTCGAATCAAGATTCCTCAACGCTCGAGACACTTGCTTGGAAGTGCGCTCGAGTATCGGGGCGCCAATCCCACCAATCACAAGTACACATAGAAAACTCAACTGAAAGCTCGCCCCAAACAATTGCGATGGATTAACCATCAGCAGAACCAGGGCCGCTCCCCCAATGGTGTTAAGGATGGATCGCTCGCGGTAAAGCAGCCTTGCTGCCAGGTAAAAGATCAGCATCAACGTCGCTCGCCAAACCGGAGCCCCAACATCCGTGAGCACAGCATAAGAAACGGTGAAGAAAACAGTAATGCCGCTGGCAACGAAATCGTTGACGCGCAACTTACGCAGCAACCAGAACATTACCAATGCCAGTATTCCAACCTTTAAACCAGAGACCACTAACACGTGGTAGGTACCAGTACGCTGAAAATTCGTACGTGTGGCTTTTCCAATGAAGGTCTCGTCGCCAAGCATAATGGTGTCAATCAGCGCCGCTTGTTCGGGGGGCCAGAGAGTGTGAATCTTGCCGATCAGGCTGCGGTGCAGCCGGGTTCGCCAAAGCTCAAAACGACTACCAGAAAATCCCGGAAGAATTTCTAACTCGCCGACTTTGATTGATCCAAGGGCATTGACTCCGTTTTCGGCAAGGTAGCCCACATAATTAAACGCCCCTGGATCCCGAAAATTGCGTGGCAGAGAAAGTTTGACGGGAAAGCGTATCCGCTCGCCGTAGCGGAAAATGTCTGTCATGTTCGCATCGGCAGGCCTTTTGCGCACGTCCTGATTGAAAATAGAAATGCGCAGTCCAGCACGAACAGGCGCAGCGCTCCCTTCGTCCACGATTTGCTCTGTCTCTACGTCTATCCTTTGCACCTCCTCGCCAAGATCTTTTTCCTGCCAGGTTCCTTCCCTGATGACATGCCCCGTAACCATGACTTCATCGCCATTAGCGAATCGAGCAAGATCCGGCGGCGCAGGATTTTCAGGGCTGCCCACCTGAATCACCAATGTCCCGCAGACAAGCATCAGGCACAACATGAGGGCGAACGCGGGAATAATCCTCCTGCGCAAGAAATATGTTCCTGACGCCCCGAAGACTATTGCTGCGACCAGCCACCAAGCTTCCGTATGGCAAGTATGGTTTCCAATAAACAGGCCGGCGGCAAATGCGAGCGCACTCCACAGCAGCGGCTGCCTCGGCGCGCGCGGGCGACTCTTGATTACACAAGCAGGAGCTTGGGAGGTCAGAGATTCACATCATTCGCTGACTGCTTCACAACATCGAGAGCGCGGCTACCGGGTTAAATGAAATGCGCTCTCGATGTGGAAAGTTTGAGGGAAAAGATCAATTAAATGTGCTTGCTTCAATTGGTATCCCGAGTTAAGTAATCCACGCAAGTCGCGAGCCAGTGTTGCGGGATCGCACGATATGTACGTAATCTTGGGCGCGTTCAGTGCGACTAGACCTCTCAGTGCGTTCGCGCTCAGCCCCGATCGCGGAGGATCTACGAGCACAAAATCCGGACGGAGCTTTCCCGGCACATTTTCCAAGTACTGCTCAGTCATGGCATGAACTGCTTTCACATTCGGAGCGGAATTGTATAGCAGGTCTGAATACGAAGTCGGTGACGACTCAACGGCGATTACCCGGTGGAAATCCCGATTTAGAACTGAGGAAAATAGTCCGACCCCGGCGTAAAGATCGAGCACCGTGTCTCCCGAATGTCCTTCGGTTACGATATTCACCAACTCATCAATGAGATGACGATTCACCTGAAAGAACGATCCGGCGCTGACGCGATACGAACCTTTCAGTGTTTTATATTCGATCTGTTTCTTGCCGACTGAAGCAACTTCCTTTTTCTTTTCCAGAGATGCGCTATTCGAGGCGCGATTCTTGAATGCGGCTACTCCGGCAATTGCCGGCATTCGGCCCTGGCAATCATGCCCCCATTTTTCGATGCTGCTATTTGAGATTTCCTCTGAGCAATAAGCCTCAATCAGCAAGCTCGTATCGTCCGCATTGGCAAAAAGCTCGATCTCCCCAATCTCTTTCGCTAACTCGCCTGCGCGGCCCATCTCCCACAAGGCGCGTAGAGCTTGATTGATGAGCGGTGAACTTATCGGGCACTGTTCGACTGGAAGCAATTGGTTCGAATTAAACTTGTGATAGCACAAGCCAAACTCCGGCTCGAACCGAACAGTAAAGCGGCTGCGATTGCGGTAATTCCATTCGGGGGATGGATGGATCGCAAGCTCGACGTCCAATTCCAACTTCGCGATGCGTCGAAGATTTTCGCGGAGTATTGCCGCCTTGATTTCCAACTGATGAGAGTAGCTGCTCTGCTGGTAGTGGCATCCTCCACAGCGCATGAAGTATGGACAACGCGGTTCGATGCGGTGTGCCGAAGGCATCAAGATATCGTCGGCATTTCCCCGCGCAAAGCCGGGCTTTTGTTCGGTGAGTGAGATATCCACCATCTCGCCTTCGAGGACAAACGGAACAAACACGGCTTTGCCACGGCCTTGATCGTCGGCAGGGAGCCGCGCCAACCCGTCTCCCCCATAAATCAGCTTTTCGATTGTCAGTTGCAAGCAATGATTCTAAGTCATGGAGAGACGGGCGTCCTCGCCCGTCCAGGACGGTCAAGCCACTGTATTGATTCATTCCTGGAATGTCGTTGAGCTTCGCCCAACTGGACAGCCGGGGACGTCTGTCCCTACGTGAGTTCCGCTCACATATAGAACAAGCTCAATCTCGGCGCCTTATATTTCTCCAGTAATTTTTTATGCAGATATTGCTTCTGCAACTGTTGGATTTGTGCCGCTGGCATCCTGCTGCGGTACGGCGACAATTCACGGTCGGCTTCAGCGCGCACCGTAACGATTTGCTCATCAGGCGTGGCAGCCAGAAGTACTGCGAACATTTTGTCCTCCAGAACCGTCAATCTTCGCTCGAGATATTCCAACCGGGGAGACATTCCGCTGGCCTCAATTTCATTCGCAAGTTTGTATAACGTAGTAGCCGTCTCCGACGCTACCGCGTGGCCTGAAACTCCAACTCCGTCTGGCAAATCCGCAGATTCCAGTTGCGCCGCGTTTCGTTTTAGAAAAGCTGCGACTTCGGCGGTTCGGAATCCTCGATCCGCCTGGTCGTCACCGGCCTTGTGCGACACTCCTACCGCCGCCTCTTTCATCTCCTCAGCCGCCACCAGCACTGCTTGGGCGCAATACGCCAAACTATTAATCTTCTGTGCCTTCGATGGTCGCCGCTCGTATTTATCAAATGCGGCATCAATGCCGCGCAGCACCGCCTCCAGCGGAATACCCGCGTCCTTCCACACCTCAATCAGGGCCCAGTTTATAGGGGAAGCTATCAGCGGACTTCCACGACGACGCTGAAAATGCTCTTCGATTTCGGTGAAATAATTGAAGTAATTTTCCACGAAGGTTCAGCGGAAGGGCGCCTTGCCGGGCTTGGAGTTTATCGGCCGATTCTCACCGGAATGCGCGGCGGAATTGGCTGCCAACGAATTCGTTCTTGAACGCGTAGGGACAGCCGCCCCCGGCTGTACACTTCGATCTTTGGATCTTGCTGGTGCGTTGCGTTCCCAAATGATTCTCAGCCCTTCCAGCGTCAGCAAATCGTCCACGTGTTTAATGTATTTCGAACCTGTACCGATGAGCGGCGCCAAGCCTCCGGTCGCGACTACTACGGTTGCTTGGCCTAGTTCGGATAACAATAGCGAGAGAATTCCATCAACCAGTCCCAGATATCCGTAGTAGAGACCGGACTGCAAGCTGCCGACGGTTGTGCTCCCAATTACAGCGTTCGGCTTTCGAATATCCACTCGTGGCAGGCGCGCCGTGCGTTCAAATAGCGCATCCGCCGAAATTCCAATGCCCGGAGAAATCACTCCACCCATGTATTCGCCTTTTGCTGACACGCAGTCGAAAGTGGTAGCAGTGCCGAAGTCAACGACCACGCAAGGCCCGCCATACTTTTCAAATGCCGCCACGGAATTCACAATGCGATCCGCACCCACCTCAGCGGGATTGTCATAGTGCACCGGCATTCCAGTCTTTACTCCGGGCTCGATAAAGAGCGGCGAGGCCCCAAAGTATTTCTCGCAAACCTGGCGCAGGACGGAATCGAGTGGCGGCACGACGGAAGAAATTACGATGCCGCTGACGCTCTTGACTTCAACATTGCCCATCGCGAAAAGATTGCGGAACAAAACGCCATACTCGTCCACTGTCTGCGTAACTACCGTGGCAACCCGCCAATTTGCCGCTAAACGCCCGTACTGATGCGAGCTCGAATCAGCACCCTTCGGTCCACGATCAAAGACTCCAAGCACCGTGTTCGTATTTCCAACATCGAGAACTAATAACATTTATTCCTTCGATCTCACTCAATAGTTTTTATGGACCCGCTCAAAATCGTTTGCGGACCGTTGGAGGTACGCACGTTCAAAAACCCCCGGTCGTCCAGCCCTTCGGTGACGGCTTCGAATCTGCCGCTTTCCTCTACGATTTGCACTCGTTTACCGTGCGTCATGGAGGAACGTTCCTGAAACCTCCGCAGAATTGATTCGCGGGCGCCGGGGCCCTCCATTAACCGACGGTACTCACGATCCAGCGATTTTAACAAAGCTGCGCACAATTCGATCCTCGACCACTCAGTGCCGGTTGCGAGACGCAAAGATGTTGCGACCGATTGCAGCTGAGGCGAAAAAGTTGTCTGGTTCGCATTGATGCCAATGCCGACCACGATGTATCGGACACGTGTGACTTCGGCGTTCATCTCGGTCAGAATGCCGCAGAATTTCTTTCCGTTTATCAGCAGATCGTTCGGCCATTTCAAGTCGGGAATTACTCTCGAATCAACTTCCTGAATGGCGTCGTAAACAGCCAATCCAGACGCAAGCGAAAGAATGAGAATTTCGGAAGGCGGTAAAGCTGGTCTCAATACGACGGAGCAATAAATTCCTGACGATTGGGCAGAATGCCATTCATTGGCCCCTCGTCCCCGGCCCGCGGTTTGCTGCTCCGCCAAAAAAACCGACCCTTCGGAAACGCCCTTAGCGGCGGCTTCCATGGCAACATCATTGGTGGACCCGATTTTGTAATAATGCGAGACCGTAGTGAAAATTGTGCCGCGCAAAAACGGCAGAAGCATATCTGGCAGCAATAAATCCGGCACCGCTTCCAGCTGGTACCCCGTCGCCGGGTGGCCTGCGATTTCTACGCCTATATTTCGCAACTGTTGTACCAGTCGCCATACCTCGGAACGGCTAATGTGAAGTTCTTCCGCGATCTTCGTGCCACTTACCACGACGGTGGCGTGGCCTGTCAGCAGCTTTATAAGCCGGCCGAGACGCGCATCTGTTTGTGGCGTTGGGGGCTTGGAGTGTGCTCTTCGGGTTGGAAGTTCTTCGGGGATGCTGGAATTATGAGCTAATGAAATTGAAACGACAAACCCGTCTACTGGCGCAGTTTGAATAGACTGGCGTCACCGGGGTCATCCCGCAGGCTTTACAGTCTGTATCGAAACTCGTTGAAAGCAAGCGAGCGGAATGGATCGTGGCAAGAACCAGCTCCGGAGGAGCGGCATAGCTTAGCCCCGGACGTCAGTCCGGGGTAAAAGCGGAGCGCAATCACGCGCCCAGCGGGCGCAACGTGTTCTCGCGCAACTCGTCGCCCTGCCATGGTTCGGATCAAGGGCTTACCGAGCCTCAAAGGCGTCCTCTTCTCAGTCTTCCTCATCCTGCGAGGCCAGGCGCCGACAACGAATCGCCATATGGTCGAACAAGCCTATTATTCGGGGCTCACACGCAGGCTCATGTCAACAGCGATGGCAGAATGTGTGAGCGCGCCGACTGAAATGAAATCAACTCCGGTTTCGGCGTAGGCTCTGACGTTTTCAAGAGTGATGCCGCCTGAGCTTTCCAGGGGAATTCGCCGTTCCAGCCGGGAGCAATATTCAACCGCGAGTTTCACGTCGGGGACTGTCATGTTATCCAACAGGATTGCTTCGGCTCCATGCTCGAGCGCTTGCTTCATTTCTTCCAGCGAGCGAACTTCGATTTCGGTCGGCTGCGTGCCGCGCCGATTGCGATTTGCCCGTTCCAGCGCGGGGACGATTCCACCCGCCAGCGCGATGTGATTGTTCTTTATAAGAACGCCATCGGAAAGGTCGAGACGATGATTCTGGCCGCCCCCGCACCGCACTCCATATTTATCCAGAACTCGAAATCCGGGCACGGTCTTTCTGGTGTCCAGGATGCGGGCCTTGGTCCCCGACACCGCCTCGACAAACTTCCGCGTCAAAGTCGCAATGCCGCTCAGGCGCTGCAAAAAGTTAAGAATCACGCGCTCGCAGGAGAGGATAACCCGGGCGTTGTGACGGATAACGGCAATGGTCTGACCTTTGTGCAACCGCACCCCATCGAAGATTTCTGGATGGCTGGTAACTTCGTAGTGCGAAAGCACAGCGCCGTCGAGAACGGCGTAGACATCAAGAATGCGGGGGACGCATCCCAGGCCCGCGAGAATGCAATCTTGTTTGGCCAAAATTGTTGCGGAGGCCCGCTGTGTCGGATCAATGCACGCGTAGCTGGTCGCATCACGCGTGGCGCGGTCTTCGAGCAGCGCGTTCTCGATGATGCCGGTAATGCGTCGGCTATTCCAGTCCATAAAGTCTGTGTGGGGCGGATATCCGTGTAGAGACGTAGCTTGCTACGTCTAGGTCAGGACAATGAAGACGTAGCAAGCTACGTCTCTACGCTCCTAATTCGTCCAGCTTACTACGTGTCTTCTCGATCAAAGTTTCAAGTTCCTGCATCCGCCTTCGCGTTCCCTCCACCAAGTGTGCCGGCGCTCTAGATAGAAACTGTCCGTTCTGCAATTGACGTTCGCAGTTTGCCCTTTCTTTTTCGTGGCGTTCCAATTCTTTCTTCAGGCGCTCACGCTCCGCAGCGACATCGATCTTTTTTTCGTAGAGAATGTGCACATCAAAACGAGGCGTACTGCGGGTGCTCGGAAGTTTTTCCAACGAGCTTTCGCTGAACACAATGTTCTCGACATTTGCAAGACGTCCGACCGCTCCCCGATTCTGCTCAATCACACTACCCACCGCTGAATCCTCCGTGTAAATCTGGATCGGAAGTTTTTGTTTCTTCTCAACTTTCAATTCCGCCCGCAGGTTACGGACGTTCACAATCAACTCCTGAAGGATCGTCATCTCATTTTCAGCAGCAGAATCCATCTGCATCTCGTTTGCCCGGGGATATGCCGCAAGCGCAATTGACTGCAATGGCGGCTTGCCGTTGTAAACTGCATGCCATATTTCTTCTGTGATGAAAGGCATGACCGGATGCAACAGCCGCAACGAAGCATCAAAAAGCGCTACTAAGTTGATGCACGCTATTCGCACCGAGTTGCGATTTGCCTCATCTTCCGAAAGAAGGCGCGGCTTGATCAGCTCGATATACCAATCGCAGAGCTCACCCCAGAAGAAATCGTAGATAGCTCGGGCGGCATCATCGAAGCGATAGGCTTTCAAAGCCTTTTCCACATCGCCAGCGACACGATTGAATCGCGACAAAATCCAGCGGTCTTCCAGCGTGACCGCTTCAAAACCTGAAATACCAGTCGCCAAATTCCCGCTTGCCGGGAGAATCTCGCCTCCGATCCGGTCCACATTCATGAACATGAATCTGGCGGCATTCCAAATCTTGTTGGCGAATGCGCGGTATCCCTCGGTGCGGCTCGGATTGAACGCAATATCCGTCCCCGGCGAAGACATGGACGCCAGCGTAAAGCGGGTCGCATCGGTACCGTATTTTTCGATCACTTCAATGGGATCGAGCACGTTGCCCTTGGTCTTCGACATCTTTTGCCGGTCCGCATCACGAACTAACGCGTGGATATAGACTTCGCGGAAAGGCACGCTCTCTCGCAATGCATCTTCTGGGGAAGACTGTTTCTCTCCGTCATGCAAAGACCGGTGAGGCGGACTCATAAACCAGCACCCCAACATGATCATTCGGGCGACCCAAAAGAAAAGGATGTCGAACCCGGTGATGAGTAGTGATGTCGGATAGAAGGCATCTAGATCGGGAGTGGCGTCCGGCCATCCTAGAGCGGTGAAGGGCAATAATCCCGAAGAGAACCATGTGTCGAGCACGTC